>CAIYGJ010000181.1 GCA_903925705.1 uncultured Actinomycetes bacterium
CAACTCTTTTTGATGCCATCACTAAGGCTAAGAAGAATTCTGTTCCAAACGACAACATTGATCGCGCAGTAAAGCGCGGCTCAGGTGTTGAAGCAGGTGGCGCGGATTACCAAACGATCATGTACGAAGGTTACGGACCAAACGGAGTTGCGATTTTAATCGAATGTTTGTCGGACAATCGAAATCGCGCAGCCTCAGATACCCGAGTTGCAGTCACTCGCAATGGTGGAAACATGGCTGATCCTGGATCGGTCTCTTACATGTTTGAGCGAAAGGGTGTCGTGATGGTGCCAGAAGGCGCATCAACAGAAGAGCAAATTATGGATGCTGTCCTTGAGGCTGGGGCCGAAGAGGTAAACGATCACGGAGGCAGCATCGAAGTCATCAGTGATTCAAAGGATGTCGTAGCGGTACGCCAAGCCTTACAAGCTGCTGGCATTGATTACGAATCAGCAGAATCTACTTTTGTGCCAAATCTGACAGTGCCAGTGGACGCGGCTACGGCACGCAAAGTATTTGTGTTGATTGAGGCCCTGGAAGATGTGGATGATGTCCAGAATGTCTTTACTAATATCGACATTTCCGATGAGGTTTTAGCCGAGCTCACGCAGGATTAGCCAAGCAAATGTCGATGGCACACACGACATTTTGTCCTAAATCCTCCACTTTATGCCAAATATGACGTAGGCTTTCGAACAGATGTTCGGAGGAAAAATGCGGATTTTGGGAATCGACCCAGGGTTAACGCGCTGTGGCGTTGGGATAGTTGACCTCAATGTCAATCGCAGGGCTTCATTTGTTTCTGTGCACGTAATTAGAACTCCGAGCACAAATGAATTGCCTGCAAGGCTTTTTGAGCTTGAAGCGGGACTAACTGAGTTATTTGATGAGTACAAGCCAGACGCCGTTGCAATTGAGCGAGTTTTCAGCCAGCACAACGTTCGAACTGCCATGGGCACAGCGCAAGCTAGCGCAGTGGCAATGCTGATTGCAGCTCGCAATCAACTAGACGTTGCAATGTATACGCCGACTGAAGTCAAGGCTGCAGTTACCGGTTACGGTCGGGCAGACAAAACACAAATCACTTCCATGGTTACTCGTTTGTTGAATCTTCCCGAACCTCCAAAGCCGGCTGACGCAGCTGATGCTCTTGCCTTGGCACTCTGCCACGCTTGGAAGGGTCATGGCAAGAGTCGGATCGCGGAACATTTGGCAAAACAACAGGTGGTGAGTGTCTGATGATTTCATCCTTACGTGGTCCAGTACTAGAGATCAGATTAGATTCACTTGTAATTGCTGTGGGTGGAGTGGGCATGACAGTTATGTGTTCACCCGATACGATTTCGCAAGCTCGAATTGAGCAAGAGTTAACGCTTTTCACGTCGTTAATTGTCCGGGAAGATTCATTAACTTTGTTTGGTTTCACAAACTCAGAGAACCGCGAAATGTTTGAAGTTGTCCAAGGCGTTTCTGGATTTGGACCAAAGTTAGCCTTCACAATCTTGTCGTCGCTACCGGCCGATGAACTTCGTACTGCAATTGGCAACGAAGATGTGGCCCGCTTAAAGCAAACACCAGGTGTTGGAGCAAAGGGTGCACAGCGATTAGTGCTGGAACTTAAGGATCGAATTGGAACACCGTCATCCGGTGCAAAACGAAGTTCGAGCAAAGAAGCTCAATGGCAGATTCAAGTCGAACAAGGCTTACTTGGTTTAGGTTGGTCCCCGCGTGATGCCCAACGCGCAATCACTGCCGTAATAGAAGAAGGCGTTACTGAGTCACAGGCAACCCCAGAATTACTTCGCCGAGCGTTACAGATCTTGGCCGGCGCATGAACGAGCGCATGGTAAATCCTGAATTGGCTACCGAAGAACGAGTAGCAGATGCGGCGCTACGCCCAACATCACTTAATGAGTTTGTGGGTCAAAAGCGGGTAAAGGATCAGTTGCAGCTAGTTCTCAGTGCTGCCAAACAACGTAATGCCAGTGCTGACCACATTTTGTTGTCAGGACCTCCTGGATTAGGTAAAACCACATTGGCGATGATTATCGCCGCCGAAGTTGGAGCTCCGCTAAGGATCACTAGCGGCCCAACGATTCAGCACGCGGGTGACTTGGCCAGCATTCTGTCGAGTCTGGTGCCAGGCGAAGTTTTATTCTTGGACGAAATACATCGAATGTCTCGCGCGGCTGAAGAGATGATGTATTTGGCAATGGAGGATTTCCGTGTCGATGTAATGGTGGGTAAAGGTCCGGGAGCAACTTCAATCCCACTTGAACTCCCACCATTTACTTTGGTCGGCGCTACGACTCGAGCAGGAATGTTGCCGGCGCCATTGCGGGATAGATTTGGATTCACGGCACACCTGGATTACTACGAACCAATTGAACTTGAATCGATTGTTTTAAGATCAGCCAAACAACTTGGGATTGCGATAGACGCCGAGTCCGCTACCGAGTTGAGTCGTAGATCTCGTGGTACACCTCGGATTGCAAATCGACTATTGCGCAGATCCCGAGATTATGCTCAAGTGCATCATGATGGTGATTTGAATTTAGTTCGAACTCAGGCCGCTTTGGAACTTTATGAAGTTGATGACCTTGGGCTTGATCGCTTAGATCGAGCCGTGCTGGTTGCTCTGATAGATAAATTCGGGGGTGGACCTGTTGGGCTGTCCACTCTGGCATTGGCAGTGGGCGAGGAGCCAGAAACAGTAGATACCGTGTGTGAACCATTCCTGGTTCGCGAAGGCTTCATAACCCGAACTCCCCGTGGACGGGTTGCAACTCCAGCAGCTTGGACAGCGTTAGGGCGAAAACTACCCAAATTGCCCAATCAACTTCCACTCGAGGACTAAACAGCCGGGCGCAGGACTCGCAGATTTGCACGCTAAACTTGAGCAACTCCGCGTTTTGACGTAGGTAGTTAGATTTGTTTCCGATTCGAAAAGGCTTAATAAGTGGCTCAGCATTACCGTCCCGGTCGGTCGTTACTTATCTTCACTGTTGGCATTATCGGTTTACTAGTTTGGGCCTTCTTGCCTGGTGAGCGCCATACGCCAAAGCTCGGTTTAGACCTTCGTGGTGGAACTCAAGTGATTATGTCGCCATCTGTTGCGGCCGGCGAAACTCTTTCGCAAGATCAGTTGAATCAAACTGTTTCCATCATTCGCCAACGCGTTGACGGATTTGGTGTAGCTGAATCAGAAGTAACAATCCAAGGTACTGGTAACGGCGCAAAGATTATCGTCACAATTCCTGGCGAAACCAGCCGAACTGTGGTTGATCAACTTAAGACCACAGCGCAATTGAATTTCCGTCCGGTTTTGGCGATTGATTATGGTTCGCCACAACCAACTGCCTCAGCAACACCAAGTGCGAGTTCCTCTGCTAGTCCAGGTGCGTCAGCGTCTGCGAGTGCATCGCCTAGCGCTTCACCTTCGCCAAGTCCTTCTCCAACTGTTTCGGTAGCACCAGAACTTTTAGTTCCACCCATTCAGTCACCCGATGGTGCCGGAGACTTTGCTAATCGTTTTTCGGCTTTGGATTGTGCCAAGTCAGATATCCTTAAAGGTTCAACTGATGATCCCGCTCAGTATTTAATCAGCTGTGAAAAAGATGGATCCGTTAAATACGCTTTAGCACCAGCAGACCTCGTCGGAACTGACATTGAAAGCGCTACCGCAGGATTGCCTCAGCAAGGCGCAGGTGGCTGGCAAATTGATCTGCAAATGACGACCGATGGTGCCAAGAAGTTTGCAGACTCAACCACAAAGCTTTCTGCCCTAGAAACGCCTAATGATCAGTTTGCGATCGTTCTGGATGGCGTGGTCATTAGTGCCCCGTCTGTAAACGAGCCGATCCTTGGTGGCTCAGCTGTAATCTCCGGTTCCTTTACAGCAGACGAAGCACGTGCACTAGCCCAAGTTTTGAAATATGGCGCACTGCCTGTTGCTCTTGACGTGGATGAAGTTCAGCAAATATCCCCAACGCTTGGTAATGATCAACTCAAGGCAGGACTGATTGCCGGCGGCTTTGGATTACTACTTGTAATCGTGTACTTGCTTCTTTACTACCGCGCACTAGGTGTAATTGCAGTAGTCAGCCTGGTTGCCGCTGCAGTTATGACTTACCTAGTATTTGTAATCCTGGGACGTGGAATCGGTTTCACCCTTACCTTGTCAGGCGTTGCTGGAGCTATCGTGGCCATCGGCATTACCGCAGATTCATTCATTATTTACTTCGAGCGAATTCGAGATGAGATTCGCGAAGGCAAGCGATTGAGAGCAGCGGTTGATCAAGGGTGGACGCGCGCGCGCCGAACCATTCTGGCGGCTGACTTTGTTTCATTACTTAGTGCGGCAATCCTGTACTACCTCTCAGTCGGTAGCGTACGTGGATTTGCGTTCACCCTCGGGCTAATCACATTCGTAGACATTGCCGTTGCATTCATGTTCACGCGCTCACTAGTCACCAAGCTAGGAAATTCCAAGTGGATGAACGCAGGTTCTTCCTGGACTGGAGTTTCACCTACCCGACTAGGGGTCAAAGCTTCAACATCGGAGGTTAACTAATGGCTAGTTTGAGTCAACTAGGAAATAGCCTTTACCGTGGTGATGTTTCGTACAACATTGTTGGACGACGCAAGGCATGGTATTTAGTCTCTGCAATCCTGATTATTCTTTCAATTGCAACCCTTGGAATCCGGAGCCTAAATTTAGGTATCGAATTTAAGGGCGGCGCTGAATTTTCAGTCCCACTTGCAACTGCGAATGACCAGTCTGTAACGCAGGCGAGGGAAAGAGTAATCGCAGCCGGGGAAACACCTTCAACAGTCACGATCGTTGGTGGAAACAAAATTCGTATCCAGACTCCAGCTCTTTCTACCGAGGCGTCTAATGCATTGAGTGCCGCGCTGGCTACTTCATTTGCTGTGGAAGAAGCAAACATTAAGGTACAGCTTGTTGGTCCAAGTTGGGGCGATGAAGTTACCAAGAATGCGCTTCGGGCACTCCTAGTTTTCCTAGTACTGGTTGCAATCTTTTTGTCCGTATATTTCGAATGGCCAATGGCCGTTGCTGCGCTGATTGCGCTAGCCCATGACGTATTGATCACGGTAGGAATTTATGCCTTAAGTGGTTTCGAGGTCACGCCAGCTAGTGTCATCGGTTTCCTAACAATTCTGGGCTATTCGCTTTATGACACTGTTGTGGTGTTCGACAAAGTTAAGGAAAACACCAAGGGCATTCATGGCGGTTCACGGACAACATACAGTGAAGCTGCGAACTTGGCTTTGAATCAAACTTTGGTGCGAAGTATCAACACTTCGATCGTTGCACTACTTCCAGTTCTCTCAATTCTTGTCGTGGGAGTTTCGCTTCTCGGCGTTGGAACGCTTAACGACCTAGCGCTTGCACTGTTCGTTGGCATGTTAGTTGGAACGTATTCCTCGATCTTCGTTGCAACTCCATTCTTATGTCAGATAAAAGAGCGAACTGCTGAGAATATTGCGCTAGCAAAACGAGTTCATGCCCGACGCAAGAATGGTGACGCCTCCGAAGACATCAAGCCAGTCGTCTCCATTGGAGCGCCAATCGTTTCCTCGGCTGGGCCTAGGCAACAGCAGGTTAAGAAGCCTCGATCCCGCAGATCAGGTAAGTAGCAACAAATGAATCGGGCCGGAGTAACCGCATTAATTGCGGAAATTCCTGACTACCCGCTACCAGGTGTTGTCTTTAAAGATGTAACACCAATTTCAGGTAATCCGGACGCGGCCCATTGGGTTAACAGTGAAATTGCATCCCATTTTTCCAATGCTGGCATCACTCACATAGTTGGAGTTGAAGCCCGAGGTTTTATTCTGGGTGCATCTCTGGCTACTCACATGCATCTTGGTTTTGTTCCAATCCGTAAGAGTGGAAAATTGCCTCGAGCTACCTACCGCGCAGAATATGAACTTGAATACGGCGCTGATTCTATTGAAATTCACCAAGACGCTTTAACTAAAAATGATCGAGTCCTAATCGTTGATGATGTGCTTGCCACTGGTGGCACTGCTTGCGCCGCTATTGATCTGATTCAAGAGTGCGGCGCGCAAGTTCTTGGAATCACAGTTCTACTTGATCTCGCATTTCTTGGTGGAAGTGTCAAAGTGGCGAGTAAAGACTCAAGAATTGATGTCTTCGCAGTCCTGTAACTTTCCAAATAGAATGTTGGAAAGCTAGGGAGGCGAGATGACAACTGAATTATCAGCTGGCCTGCCACTTGCGCTAGCTGAGCGTTTCCCACAAGGTCTTGATACGCCTATCCCAGATCAGCTTCAAGAGGTCTTGGAAACTCTGCTCAAGTTTCATCCTGGCAGCGACGAACGTGAAATTATCCGAGCTTTCCAGACAGCGGACTACTTACATCGCACCCAAAATCGTAAGTCAGGTGAGCAGTACATCACCCACCCGATCGCCGTAGCTGGCCTCTTGGCGGACCTGGGTATGACGTCCTCAACTTTGATCGCCGCTCTGTTGCACGACACTGTCGAAGATACTGAATACGACTTGGAGCACTTGCGTGCCGATTTCGGCGATGAGGTCGCTGGTCTGGTCGACGGAGTAACAAAACTAGACAAAGTGAAGTACGGCCAAGCATCAGCTTCGGAAACCGTTCGCAAAATGGTCGTTGCAATGGCCAGAGACATTCGAGTTCTGGTTATCAAGTTGGTGGACCGCCAACACAACATGCGAACGTTGTCTTTTTTATCGCCCGAAAAACAAGAACAAAAAGCTCGAGAAACTTTAGAAATTTATGCCCCACTGGCTCATCGTCTTGGCATGAATTCGGTTAAATGGGAACTTGAAGATTTAGCCTTTGCTTCGCTCTATCCAAAAATGAGTGATGAGATTGCTCGACTGGTATCGCAACGCGCGCCGGCTCGTGATGAAAGCCTAAAAACTATCGTAGATTTTGTTGACACCGATCTTGCTGAAAATTTTATCCAAGCCTCCGTAAGTGGCAGACCAAAACACTTCTACAGCATTTACCAAAAGATGATTGTGCGTGGCAGAGATTTCGATGACATCTACGACTTAATCGGGGTTCGAATTTTGGTTGACAGCATTCAAGACTGCTATGCCACACTTGGAATCATCCACAATCGATGGAATCCAGTTCCGGGTCGGTTTAAAGATTACATAGCAATGCCTAAATTTACGATGTATCAGTCATTGCATACAACGGTTATTGGTCCAAATGGAAAGCCCGTTGAGTTCCAAATCCGAACGCAAGAGATGCATCGCGCGGCTGAATTCGGTGTCGCCTCGCACTGGCGTTACAAGCAAGACAAGGTTGCTGGAAAAGATGGACCAGATGATCTTGGCTGGGTCCGCCAACTACTTGATTGGCAAAGAGAAACTGCTGATCCTGGCGACTTCTTGGATTCGCTTCGTGATGACTTAGGCGCTGCAGAAGTTTACGTATTCACACCAAAAGGTGAAGTGCTGGCCTTGCCTGCTGGTAGTACGCCGATTGACTTTGCTTACAGCGTCCATACTGAAGTTGGTAATCGTTGTGTTGGCTCACGAATTAACGGCAAACTTGCTCCGCTCGATACCAAATTGGCTAATGGCGACAATGTGGAAATTATTACTAATAAATCTGATTCAGCGGGACCTTCCAGGGACTGGATAAACATTGTTGCCAGCGCTCGTGCGAAGTCCAAGATCAAAGCTTGGTTCTCAAAAGAACGCCGCGAAGAAGCCATCGAAACTGGCAAGGAAGCAATTGTTAGGGCGATGAAAAAGGGTGGAGTTCCACTTCGCTTACTTACCAACAGCATGCTAAACACTTTGGCTCTGGATTCTAACTACGCGGATGTAAGCGCACTGTACGCAGCCGTTGGTGAAGGTCACTTGGGCGCTCAAACTGTGGTAGCTCGTTTGACTGCATCACTTGGTGGTGACGAAGGCTTGATTGAAGATGCTTCTGAGCAAGTACTTCCGAGTCGAGTGGCCCACCGTCGTGACGCCAAGCCTGATCCTGGAATTACTGTTATCGGCGCTGATGACACTTGGGTTAAGTTGTCGCGATGCTGCACACCTGTCCCTGGTGATGAAGTTCTTGGATTTGTAACTCGAGGTTCTGGTATTTCCGTTCATAGAACAGACTGTGTAAATGCTGACGATCTGCGTACCCAGCCAGAAAGGCTTGTTGAAGTAGCTTGGACGCCGGGTAAGAGCAGTATCTTCTTAGTTAACATCCAAGTTGAAGCACTTGACCGTGCCCGGTTATTGTCCGACGTAACTCGAGCCTTATCAGACCAACATGTAAACATTTTGAATGCTTCAGTAACCACAACAAAGGATCGCGTTGCGATCTCACGTTTCACATTTGAGATGGGGGATCCGTCTCATTTAAATCAAGTACTACGGGCCGTCAAGGGAATCGATGGCGTCTATGACGTTTATCGAGTCTGAGTTAGAGCTAACCTAAAGTTGCCGCACCCGATCGAGCCGCTTCAAGCAAACTCTGTGCTTGGGCTATCTGGCCATCAAGTTTGGCAACATCACTGGTTTTACCTGCAGTAACAGCAGCAGCCTTCTGCTTTTCCAACTTTGTGATACTTGCTTCAAACGAGCTAACCAATGAGTTGGCGCGATCCACAACTTCTGGCTTGGAGCGATGCCAGTGCTCTTCTTGAACTTTACGAATCGCATCTTCGACAGCTTTTAGACGACGCTCAATTTTGTCCTTATCGTTGCGGGGGACATGGCCAGCTTTTTCCCAGGCTTCTTGAATGTCACGCAATGCAGCCTTGGCTGAATCTACGTTGGTAATTGGGAGTAGAGCTTCGGCTTTCTTGAGCAATTCGAGTTTCACTTCTAGGTTCTTAGAAAATTCTTCATCTCTTACTGAGTTTGCCGCATTACGATTGGCGAAGAATTTATCCTGCGCGGCTTTGAATTCCGCCCAAAGTTTCTCTTCTTGACCCTTGGCTGCGCGAGTTGTTGCTTTCCATTCGTCCATAAGTTTCTTATAAGCGGTCGTCGTGTTTGCCCACTCGGTTGATTCAGCTAATTCGTCAGCCTTCTTGATCAGAGACTTCTTTGCGCTGACCGCTTCGGCACGACCGGCGTCTAAAGTGGAGAAATATGCCCGACGAGCTTTGTCGAATGCAGATCTAGCATGGCTAAAGCGTTTCCATAATTCTTGTTCTTTAGCGCGGTCAGCATTCGGGAGTTTCTTCCACTGATCGAGTAGTTCTTTGTACTTTTCGCCAGTTACTTTCCAAGCATTTGAATTTGCAAGAGATTCGGCAAGTGCGACAATTTCTTCACGCTTGGCAAGCGCGGCCGCTTTGGCTTCTGCCTTCTTGGCACTGGCCGCTGCTTTGTGCTCTTCAAAACCAGCAAGTAATGAATCTTTACCAGCGCGGATTTTGTCGAAATCTCCCAATAGGTTTGGGGTCTCGAGAGTTTTGTCGATGCGCTCGATTAAAGCGTGAATTGACTCGACATTGCCTTTGCCATCCTTTAGACGAGCAGCAGCAAGTTCAATTTCCGAAATTAGATCGTGATAGCGCTTTGTGAAAAATTCCAGACCCTCGTTTGGTTCACCAGCTGCGTACTGGCCGATCTTAGTTGCGCCCGATGGAGCATTCAGGAAGACATTTCCTTCGTCATCTACATAGCCAAACTCGTTAGTTGTTGTCATGACGTGTCCTTTTGTTCGGGTCCCAAATGGGCTCTTGGTGTGCCATCCAATTATGGCGTAGTTGAAGCCTTGCTAATTACGACTGCCTGGCTTGGTAAACCATCGGTAGATCCGTCTAAAACTCCCGCAGATGCAACGTTATCGAGAATGTCTAGGCCTTCAGTGATTTTTCCCCATACTGAATATTTAGGCGGAAGAGGCGAATCTTGGTAAACCAAGAAGAATTGACTGCCATTCGTATTCGGTCCGCTATTGGCCATTGCCACAGTTCCACGAGGATATGTGTAGTTGCCATCTGGGCCAGCGGCAGGCAAATTCTCGTCAGCAAAACTAAATCCAGGACCTCCCGTTCCGTCTCCAGATGGATCGCCACACTGAAGCACAAAAATTCCTTGAGTAGTTAGACGATGACACGACGTATTGTTGTAAAAACCTTGATTGGTTAACCAAGAAATAGTTCCAACAGTGGTGGGAGCTTTTGAATCGGCCGCAAACTTAATCTGGCCGCAGTTGGTCTCAAGAGCAAATTCACTTGCGGTTGGAAGGTCAGTAGTTGCACTTCCAAAAGTTATGTTGTCAGCTCGGACTTGTACAGGTTCTTGACAACCGGAAATCGGCGCATTCGTAGAAATCGGCGCAGTTTGGGGCAGCGCACTTGCACTTGCGCTCGGATCAGCGACAATTTGAGCAGGTTTACTGTTCTGATAAGCGATAAAACTCAAGGTGCCCACTATTAAAAGGCCAAGAGTCGCAATGCTCAAAAATCGGTTTCTAATTTGACGATGGGCACGGCGGTCTTGTTGGCGCGCATATTTCGCTCGGGCTAGTTCACGTTCTCGTTTTGAAGGCACAATTCATCATTCTACGGTGCCCTAGAAATGCGCAAATTCACGGTAGCCTAGGGGAAATCCGAGTAACAGGTGCGTGGTCATGTTAATTAAAAGTTTTGGTGCAGGTCCATGGCAGACCAATTGCTACGTAATAGCGCCTAGTGACAATTCTGAGTGCATCATCATTGATCCAGGCTTGGGCAGTGCGCCAGGAATCAAAGAAATCATTTCAGAGCACAATCTAAAGCCAATTGCCACAATGCTGACTCATGGTCACATAGATCACATGTGGTCAATTTTCCCAGTTGCAACGGGTTATGGAATTCCGGCTTACATTCATGGGTCTGATCGTTTCCTATTAAATGATCCTGGTGCTGGCGTTTCAGTCGAGACTAAGAACGCACTTATGGAAATGATGGCGACTGACGATGTATTTGCTGAACCCGAAGACACCA
>CAIYGJ010000182.1 GCA_903925705.1 uncultured Actinomycetes bacterium
AGATCTTGAACGTTGCAAACTTCAGCCAAAACACAACTTGGGAAAAGTAGGCATCCCCGACCTGCAATCTCGCTGAAAAACCGTAACACTTAGGTATGTCCCAACTTTGCCTAGTTACAGGAGCCACTGGATATATCGGTGGACGCTTAATTCCTCGTCTACTGGAGCAAGGTGTTCGAGTTCGCGTACTTGTTAGGCATCCCGAGCGCATTTCGCAGCACCCTTGGTATGACCAGGTCGAAATTGTCGTTGGAACCGCAGATAACCCAGATGTTTGTGACGAGGCACTTCGCGATGTTGATGTTGCCTACTATCTAATCCATGCCATCGGAAGCGCTGGGGACTTTGAAGAAACCGAACGTCACACAGCAAATGTCTTCGCTCAAGCTGCCAAGGCAAATAGTGTGGGGCGAATTATTTACTTGGGTGGACTCCAAAATGATCCAAAACTTTCACCACACCTGAGATCGCGCGCTGAAGTTGGCAACATCTTGCTTAGCTCCGGGGTGCCAACTATTGCGTTTGGAGCTGCGGTAATTATTGGCTCAGGAAGTCTTTCGTTTGAAATGCTTCGCTACTTAACTGAGCGTCTACCGGCAATGATCACGCCTCGTTGGGTTCGAACAAAAATTCAACCAATCGCAGTTCGAGATGTTTTGCGGTACTTAATTGAAGCGCGTAATTTGCCAGCCGGACTCAATCGAACTTTTGACATCGGTGGTCCCGATGTTTTGACCTACCAAAAAATGATGCATGGCTACGCAAAAGTTGCTGGCCTGCGAAAGCGCATAATTCTGCCGATCAACTTGCTCTCCCCTGGGCTTTCTGCGCGTTGGATTGGCCTGGTCACTCCAGTACCAAAAAATATTGCCAGACCGTTAGTCGATAGCTTGAAGACCGAAGTGATCTGCGCTGAACATGACATTAAGAAGTACATTCCCGATCCGCCTGAAGGATTAATGGGATTTGAAGACTCTGTCGCAATCGCGCTGACTCGGATTCGCCAAGCAAACGTCAAGTCACGCTGGTCTTCAGCTTCTATGCCAGGAGAGCCAAGTGATCCCTTGCCTACTGATCCTGATTGGGCTGGTGGTTCTTTATACACAGACGATCGATACGTCCCTTCCCATTCAACGCCAGAATCACTATGGCGAATCATTGAAGGAATAGGTGGCGAGAATGGTTGGTATTCCTTCCCACTAGCGTGGGAAACTCGCGGAGTTATTGATCGATTTTTTGGCGGGCCTGGTATTCGTCGAGGCCGACGAGATCCCAATAAGTTACTCGCTGGTGAGATTGTAGATTTCTGGCGCGTCGAAGAATGTATTCCAGGTGAGTTACTAAGACTTCGAGCTGAAATGCATTTGCCAGGACTTGCCTGGTTGGAATTGCGTGTGGAAAAGAATGATGCCGGCGAAACCATGTATCACCAGCACGCCATCTACCATCCAAAGGGTTTGGCCGGCCACGCCTACTGGTGGTCGGTTTGGCCTTTCCACGGTTTTGTATTTGGATCGATGACTCGAAACATCACAAAGGCAGCAGCGGAACTAGATGCCCAGACTGAGTCATCAAATACGGCAAACTAGAGACGTGGAACAATCACTATTTGATGCAGTTGGCGGCGAAGAATTCTTCGTCAAACTAGTCGATGGCTTTTATGTTGGCATTGAGTCCGACGAAGTATTGCGACCGATGTACGTGGATCAAGATTTAACCGAATCTCGTAGGCACTTAACACTTTTCTTGCAGCAATACTGGGGTGGGCCATCGACCTATCAAGCCGAGCGTGGTCACCCGAGACTTCGGATGCGTCACATGCCGTTTGTCATTGATGATGCCGCACGCGATCGATGGATTTTTCACATGCATGCCTCGTTATCCCAGATAGAAATGGATGAAGCACTGCGGGACCAGCTCTGGACTTATTTAGTTAGTGCAGCCCATAGTTTGGTAAATACGCCTTAACTTAAGAACTATGTAGTTCTAAAACGGTAACCTTTCGATATGCCTTCCGTCCAAACTCGAATTCACCGCGCTTGGTGGATAGTTGCAATAACTTTTCTCACTTTGATTTCAGCTGCTGCATTTAGGTCAACAACTGGTGTGATGCTGGTACCGCTCGAAGAAGAATTTGGCTGGTCGCGCAGTCTGACTTCCGGAGCTGTTGCTCTCCATCTTTTGATGTACGGAATCACTGCGCCATTTGCCGCCACACTAATTGAGCGATTTTCAATGCGACGAGTGGTCGGAGCGGCATTGCTCTTGGTCTCCCTGGGTCTTTACCTAACAACTTTGATGACCCAGAGTTGGCACCTGGTCGTGCTTTGGGGACTATTTGTTGGTTTTGGAACTGGTTGTTTGGCCCTAGTGTTCGGTGCTGCAGTTGCCAACCGCTGGTTTGTGAAACGTAGAGGCCTCGTAACCGGAATGTTTTCTGCTGGGTATGCAACCGGCTCAATGATTTTCTTACCGCTACTAACATTCATGATTTCTTCTAATGGCTGGCGCAGTGCCTCAATTACGGTCGCTGCATTCTGTGCCCTGCTATCGCCAATCGTGTTTATATTTCTACGGGATCGACCATCGGATGTTGGATTACTCCCCTATGGCGCAACCGAGGAACCAGAGATGGGACCAGCCGCTCCAGCAACAGCGCGCGGTGCAATTGAAATTTTGTTCACATCAATGCGGCATCCAGCATTTTGGGTTTTAGCCTTTACATTTTTTGTGTGTGGTTGGTCGACTAACGGGCTAATTGGCACGCACTTTATTCCAGCTGCGCATGATCATGGGATGCCAGCGACAACTGCGGCATCGCTTTTGGCCATCGTTGGAATTTTTGACTTGATCGGAACTGTTGGATCCGGCTATCTCACAGATAAAGTCAGTTCAATTTGGCTGCTGGTTTTCTTTTATGGAATGCGCGGCCTAGCGCTGCTCACCATTCCAGTGGTTCTTGGACCTCATGTTAATCCACCTTTGATTTTCTTTATTGTGTTCTATGGTCTGGATTGGATCGCAACGGTGCCACCAACTGTTCAACTTTGTCGCGAGTATTTTGGCGTGGCTCGTTCCGGAGTGGTTTATGGCTGGGTTTTTGCTTTCCACATGATTGGCGCAGCGATCGCCGCATCATTTGCAGGTTGGATTCGCGAGTCCAATGGTGACTATGAAATTGCTTGGTACACCGCGGCAATCCTTTGCTTAATTGCAGCTGCCAGCATGTTCTTGCTGAAGAAGATTCCAACACTTGCTCAGGTTGAAAAGGCAGACTTAGCTTCGCATTAATCGGGTGTAGGTTTCTCTAAGTTCTGCCGGGATTCGTCCGGGTCGGCCACGCTCCATGTCCATGCAGACCATTGTCGTTTTGGCTCGTAGATATTCGACATCGCCATCGTGCATTGAGTAAGCAATTACGTAAGAGGAGTTGCCCATTGATTCAATCCAGACTGTCATCTCGATTGGTTCTGGTTGGAACACAAGCGGCTTAACATAATCAATTTCGTGACGAACAACTAATTGACCAAAGCCGTCTAAGTCAGGGGCAAAGCCAGCATTAGCCAAAAGTGAGACGCGAGCATCTTCTAAATAGCCAACATAAGCAACATTGTTAATGTGCTTGAAGATATCCATGTCTCCCCAGCGCAAATGCACTGGAATTGTTAGCGCTGCCACCGAATACCTGCCTTAACGTTGGTTAATGCATCCAGCGTATCGGGTAGCGATCAAGCGTCTACAAAGTCTGTTTTACTGCCATTTGGATTGAACTGTGGTCGCTTAGTTGGAAAGTCAGCTTCGAACAACTGTGAAGTTATCAACATGTCAGCGGTGGTTCGGTTAACTGCAATTCCGGCGTTCCATAGAGTTGCAATTCGCAGTAAGGCTTTCACATCTGGGTCGTGAGGCTGTGGCTCTAGTGGGTCCCAGAAGAACACCAAGATATCGATCTTTCCTTCGGCAATTGCGGCTCCGATTTGTTGATCTCCACCAAGTGGGCCGCTCAGGAATCGATGCACCGGCAAGTCCAGCGCTTCGGCTAACAATGAGCCTGTAGTTCCAGTTGCAAACAGGTTATGTCGAGAAAGTAGTCGCCGGTTTTGCCTCGTCCAATCAAGCAACTCTGCTTTTTGATTATCGTGCGCAACTAGTGCAATGTTTCGGGTAATCCAAGGTTTAACAACACCTGACTTGATTACATCTCTCATGGCACAAATGTGACATAGCAAAACCAATCAGTCATTAACAGAGCCCAAACTTAGGATGTACTACATTCCAAGAATTGGAAGTTATCCTCGCGTAAGTTTGCGATAGGTTGCGCGATGCGGACGAGCTGCATCGGCTCCAAGTCGATCAATCTTGTTCTTTTCATATGACTCGAAGTTTCCTTCAAACCAGAACCAAGTTGAATCGCCTTCGTAGGCCAAGATGTGAGTTGCAATCCGGTCCAGGAACCAGCGATCGTGCGATGTGATCACAGCACAACCTGGGAACTCAAGCAGGGCATTTTCCAATGAACCCAAGGTTTCAACGTCTAAATCGTTAGTTGGTTCATCGAGAAGCAATACGTTGCCACCTTGCTTCAAAGTGAGCGCTAGGTTCAAGCGATTTCGCTCGCCACCAGACAGCACGCCAGATGGTTTTTGCTGATCTGGGCCTTTGAAGCCAAATGCACCAATGTAGGCACGTGATGGCATTTCTACTGCGCCAACTTTAATCCAATCCAGACCGTCGGAAACTACTTCCCAAACGTTCTTGGCAGGATCTAATCCAGCACGACTCTGGTCAACATAAGAAAGCTTTACAGTTTCGCCGACTCGCAGGGTGCCTGAGTCTGGTTGAGTTGAAGCATCGCTGGTATCACCTTCAGCAGCGGCAACAATCATGCGGAACAGCGTGGTTTTACCAACACCGTTAGGTCCGATCACACCAATAATGCCGTTACGCGGCAATGTGAAAGACAAGTCATCCATCAAGATACGATCGCCAAAACCTTTACCGAGCTTGTCGGCTTCGATTACAACGTTACCTAGGCGTGGACCAGGTGGAATCTGAATTTCTTCAAAGTCCATCTTGCGAGTCTTTTCAGCTTCGATCGCCATTTCTTCGTAGCGATCAAGACGTGCCCGGCTCTTAGTCTGACGAGCCTTGGCATTGGAACGAACCCATTCAAGTTCTTCCTGCAATCGCCTAGAAAGTTTCGCATCTTTGGCGCCTTCAACTTTTAGGCGTGCTTGTTTCTTTTCCAAATAAGTTGA
>CAIYGJ010000183.1 GCA_903925705.1 uncultured Actinomycetes bacterium
ACATGATCTTCTTGCATGGCAGAACTTGGAATTGAATCCACGCTGGCTGGAGCAGCAAGACGTTTGTTTTCTGAAACCAATGCCGCTTGGGTGTATTGCGCGATCATCAAACCGGAATCCACGCCTGGATCATCAGCCAAGAATGGTGGCAGTCCATGGGAGCGAGCTTTATCAAGCATCCGATCAGTACGACGTTCACAAATTGATCCCAGGTCTGCGGCAGCGATAGCCAAGAAATCAAGAACATAGGCAACAGGTGCGCCATGAAAGTTTCCATTGGAAGAAACTCGTCCATCCGCCAGAACAACAGGGTTATCAACGGCAGCAGCGAGTTCTCTCGTTGCTACCAAAGTTGCGTGCGCAATGGTGTCGCGGACTGCTCCCGTTACTTGTGGTGCACAACGAAGTGAATAGGCATCTTGCACAACTGAAGTGTCATTTATGTGGGAAGCCACAATCGGGCTGCCCTTTAGTGCATTCAACATGTTTGCTGCGCTCAATGCTTGGCCTGGATGTGGGCGTAGTGGTCCATGCAGTTCTGGCAAGAACACTTGATCGGTTCCAAGCAGCGCTTCAACACTCATGGCCGCTGTGACATCAACTGAATCACAAAGCATGGTTAAGTCATCAATTGCCATAATCAACATGCCAAGCATGCCATCGGTGCCATTGATAAGAGCTAAACCTTCTTTTTCGCGAAGCTCAACAGGTGTAATTCCTGCGGCCTTAAGCGCATCAGCCGCAGGCGCGATATTTCCGTTTCGGTCAACGACTTCACCTTCACCCATTAGTACGAGAGCGCAGTGAGCAAGTGGAGCTAAATCTCCACTGCAACCAAGGGAACCAAATTCATAAACCGCTGGTGTGATATCTGCATTCAAGATCGCAGCCATAGTTTCAACAACTATTGGGCGAACTCCAGTGTGACCGGAGCAAAGCGTCTTTAACCGAAGCGTCATCAAAGCACGAGTAACTTCACGTTCAACTAAGTTGCCAAGGCCTGCGGCGTGGGAGCGAATTAGTGACTTCTGAAGTTGCACTCGGTATTCCGGTGTCACGTGGCGATTAGCTAGCGCGCCAAATCCTGTGGAGATTCCATAAACCGGTTCCGGAGAAGAAGCTAACGCATCAACACGACTGCGAGTTAATGCAACAGCATCAATTGTGGCTGGTGCGATCACAACTTTGGCATCGTGGCGGGCAACTGCCAGCAAGTCTTCGAATGTCATCCCAGTGGTATTGATGACCACTTCAGTGCGACTCATGCGATATCTCCTTTTGTAAAAATGACATTTCCATCTTTCCAAGTAGTGCTGATTAGCGGTACGCCTGGGCGGTAGGCCAAGTGAATGTAACTTGGCGCATTAAGTAAGGCAAAGTTAGCTCGCGCACCGATTGATAAATGGCCTACGTCATCGCGGCGCAGCGCAATTGCGCCACCCATCGTGGCCGCGAACAAAGCCTCATCTACTGTCAGATGCATCTCGCGGACAGCAAGGGCAATACAGAATGGCATGTTTGTTGTGTACGAACTACCTGGGTTGCAGTCGGGGGAGAGCGCAACGGCAGCTCCAGCATCGAGTAAGTCGCGACCACGCGGATAGTGCGGTGCCCGGGTGCTGAAATCTGCACCAGGCACTAATCCAGCCACTGTGCTACTTGCCGCAAGGGCGCTGATGTCATCGTCAGTTAAGTAGGTCATGTGATCCGCTGATGCACAATCTAATTCGATTGCCATAACTACGCCTTCGCCTTGCTCTAACTGATTCAAGTGAATCCGAGGCTGCAAACCTTTCTTTATTCCAGCTTCTAAAATTCTCCGTGATTGTTCGGTGGTAAAGGCACCTCGATCACAAAAGACATCGATCCACTTTGAATGTGGCGCGCAGGCCTCAAGCATTTCACCAACAACAAGGTCAACATAAGCATCTGCGTTATCAGCAAATTCCTGCGCAACAACATGAGCCCCAAGAAAAGTAACTTCATCAGTAAGTTCAGCAGCAATCCGCAAACTTCGTTCTTCAGTTGCAACATCAAGTCCGTAACCTGACTTGATTTCAACGGTTGTAGTACCTGACTCGTGCATTTCTTTGATCAAACCTCGAGCCACATTTAGCAATTGATCATCGCTAGCATTTCGGGTTGCCTCTGTTGTTACTTTGATACCACCTGCAGAATAGGGAACTCCTGCCATTCGCGCTGCAAATTCCTGCGAACGATCACCTGCAAACATAATGTGGGAATGACTATCTACGAAACCCGGAATTAGTGAGCGACCACCAACATCAGTTTTTGGAACGCTTGAATCTGCCTGGCTGGATTGACCAACCCAACTAACGATTCCATCAGTAACGGTTATCGCTGCATCGTTGATGACACCAAGTTGACCATCACCGAGCGCAGAATTATTGGTGACCAGTTGGCTGATGTTGGTCAACGTAAATGAATTACTCATGACTAAAGCAAATCGCCATTCGCATTCGTTGCATTGTGGGAATGTGGCTGCATTGGAATGTGCACGTTTCGTTCTGCTGCAACTTCGATTGCTCGGTCATATCCAGCATCCACGTGA
>CAIYGJ010000184.1 GCA_903925705.1 uncultured Actinomycetes bacterium
GCATTGAAATAAAAGACCAATACTGCTTGCCTGAACCTAGCTTGCCTCCAGCGCCAAGTTTGAAGATTGGCAGCAAACGACTCCAGGCACCGCCGTTCTTTGATGCCACCAAGCCAGTTCTAATGTTTACGACTCTCACTCCAGCAGCTCTTGCAGGTTGGGCTGCTGCTTCCCAAGCCACTACAACGTCAGCCAAGAAGCCAGTTCCAGCCGGGCTGGTCTCATCAGCTTGTTGATCTGCGGTGTCGCCGTACCAACCAATAGCGCTGCCTGCAATGAATACAGTTGGCTTAATCTCGGCTGCAACTTTGGCGAGCAAAGATGTTGAGTCAACACGAGAAGACAGAATCAAAGACTTGTATTTGTCGGTCCAGCGACTATCTCCGACACCGGCGCCTGCAAGGTTGATGATGACATCGCAATCAGAAAGTTTTGCAACATCAAGTTCACCGGAAGCCGGATTCCAATAGATTTCAGACGAGGCAACTGGCTTTCGTCGAACTAGTCGAAGTACTTCGTGGCCATCTTTGCGAAGAGACTCAACTAATTCGGTACCGATTAGACCCGAGGAACCACCAATAACTATGCGCATACTGCTACCTTGCTACGAAATGTTGAATTAAGCGAGTTGAAACTAGAGCCCAAGGTCTGCTTCAAATGCGCCTTCTTCCAATCGAGCCTTGATGGCCGATAAGAAGCGAGCGGCATCTGCGCCGTCAACTAAGCGGTGATCGTAAGTCAATGCCAGATAAACCATCTGACGAACTGAGATTACATCGGCACCTGTGTCATCGGTGGTAACAACGGGACGCTTAACAACTGCGCCCGTACCCAGGATTGCAACCTGTGGTTGATTGATAATTGGAGTGTCAAACAATGCGCCACGACTACCAGTATTAGTAATTGTAAATGTGCCACCACTTAATTCATCAGGTGACAACTTATTAGTGCGGGTTCGTTCGGCGAGATCATTGATTTTGCGAGCCAGTCCACCAATGTTTAGGTCACCGGCGTCACGAATTACTGGCACTAGCAGGCCACGCTCAGTATCAACTGCAACGCCGATATGTTCGGCATCAAAATATGTAACAGTGCCGGCTTCTTGGTCAAGAGTTGCATTCACGTTCGGGAATTGCTTTAACGCTTCGCAGGCCGCCTTTGCAAAGAATGGCAAGAATGAAAGCTTTACGCCTTCACGTGATTCAAACGCTGCTTTGGATCGGGTGCGAAGCGAAGAGATGCGGGTTACATCAACTTCTACAACTGAAGTTAACTGAGCTGAGATTTGTAGTGATTCAACCATTCGCTCAGCGATAACTTTACGAAGTCTGGTCATTGGTTCAGTGCGACCGCGCAAATCACTGGCCGGTGCTGCTTGCGGCACCGGAGTTGTCACAGCAGGAATCGACACAGTAGGCGCAGCCGATACTGGTGCAACAAATGGCTTGGATTCAACTGGGCGCGCTTCGTTAACAACAACTGGAGTAAGAGTAGTCGGCGCGGATACGATGTCTTCCTTGCGGATCCGGCCGCCCACACCAGTACCAACAACAGTAGAAAGATCTACGCCGCGTTCGGCAGCTATCTTGCGAACAAGAGGCGTGGCATATGCACTGCTGTTATTTACAGCCGCCGCCGTCATCGCTGGTGCCGAAGCCGTCATCGATTGCGATGACGTTGCTTCGGAAGCAGAAGCAGAAGTAGACACCACCGTAGGGGCTGGCGCAACATGTTCTGGTGTTGGCACAGTTGGAGCTGCAGCCGGCGCAGATCCGGATAACGCACCAATAGTTCCAAGTTGTCCACCAACAGGTGCAACTCCATCTTCGCCAACCGTGATCTCCAGCAAAATACCTGACACTGGTGATGGAATTTCAGTGTCGACTTTGTCTGTGGAAACTTCAAGTAATGCTTCATCAGCTGCAACTGAATCGCCAATTGCTTTTAGCCATCGAGTTACGGTTCCTTCAGTAACGCTTTCGCCTAGTGCAGGCAATAGAACTGGAGTAACTAGGGTGCTTGAAGTTTGCGATTGCGAAACTGGAGTATCTGCTGCTACCGGTTCGGCAGGTGTTGGGCTTGTCGCCGGCGCCGTCATCGCAGGTGATGACGTTGCGTCGGAAGAAGACACCGGAGAGGGCACTGAATTAGACGCTGGAACTTCCTTAGTTGCAGCAGCTGCAGTGCCTGATTCAGAGATGACTGCAAGCGCGCCACCTACAAGCACAACCGCATCTTCGCCAGCAATAATTTCAGTAAGAACTCCGCTTACTGGAGAAGGAATTTCGGTATCTACCTTGTCGGTTGAGACTTCTAGTAATGGCTCGTCAGCAGTTACGTTATCGCCGACAGACTTTAGCCAACGAGTAACTGTTCCTTCGGTTACGCTTTCGCCCAATTGGGGCATTGATACCGTAGTGGCCACTGTGCCGTTACTCCTTTTTACTAGTTGTCTTTAGGTTATCGCTTAAGCGTGCGCATGTAGTGGCTTGCCAGCCAATGCCATGAACGCTTCTCCCATTGCTTCATTTTGGGTTGGATGGGCATGCACTAGGGGAGCCACATCTTCTGCAGTTCCTTCCCAGTTGTAGACCAATTGCGCCTCACCAATTAATTCACCAACGCGCGCGCCGATCATGTGAACTCCGACAACAATCCCGTCGCTCTTCTTGCGAACTAGCTTGATAAAGCCTGTTGTGCCGAGAATTTGGCTCTTACCATTTCCACCTAGGTTGTATTCGTAGGCTTCAATTTCGCCGTACTTTTCTTTTGCCTGGGCTTCAGTTAAACCAATGCTGGCAATTTCTGGTTCGCTGTAAGTAACGCGGGGGATACCCAGTTCATCAATAGTCGCGGGAGCAAGGCCAGCAATTTCTTCAGCAACAAAAATTCCTTGCTGGAATCCACGATGCGCTAGCTGAAGCCCTGGAACGATGTCGCCAACTGCAAATACGCCCGGAACATTTGTCGCCAAGCGATCGTTGGCAAGTACAAACCCACGATCCATAGCAACACCGTGATCTTCATAGCCAAGATTTTCGGTTCGCGGTCCGCGACCAACCGCAACTAGCAATAGATCGGCAGAAACGGTTTCGCCAGATTCCAAAGTGATCGTCACGCTCTTGTCATCTTGAGCTGCGGATTGGAATCGCACACCAGTTTTGAAATTAATGCCGCGCTTACGATATGCCCGTTCCATGGCTTTTGAAACGGCCGCATCTTCTGCCGGCACAAGTGTTGGAAGCCCTTCAATGATGGTGACATCTACACCAAAAGATTTCCAAACGGATGCGAATTCAACGCCGATGACTCCGCCACCAAGAATAATTGCGCTTGCAGGCACGTAGTCCATTTGCAAAGCTTGGTCACTTGTCATGATTCGACCAGAAATTTCCAATCCTGGAATTGATCGAGCAAACGATCCAGTCGCAAGCACAATGTTCTTGCCTTCGTAACGCTGCCCGTTAACTTCAACTGCGTTTGGAGCAACCAGTTTTCCGGAACCTTCGACATAAGTAATGTCGCGACTTTTGACTAGACCTTGCAGACCTTTGTAGAGGCGACCGATTACACCATCTTTGTATTCATTTACTTTGGTCATATCGATTCCGTTAAACGTGCTGTGCACGCCAATGGTTTCGCCTTCGCGCGCAGTATCGGCAACCTCAGCAGCATGAAGTAATGCTTTGGTAGGAATACAGCCACGATGCAGGCAAGTTCCGCCTAGTTTGTCTTTCTCTATCAAGACCACTGAAAGTCCAAGTTGAGATGCCCGTAAAGCGCAAGCATATCCGCCGCTTCCGCCACCTAAAATTACGATGTCGTGCATCAGTCCTCCGCAACTAACCTTGGTGCGCTCGCGCGCTACCTTAAGTCTTTCACGGGGAGTAAAACCAAGTCAGTCCGGGTCAGAAAGATTCACCTGGAGTTCATTGCTTAGAACTCGACTGTGCCGTCCATCACATCTTCAGTGAATGCCAACATTGTCCGAATTCCAAAGCCAACCCCACCCTTATGGGTGTAACCCCACGGGCTACCAGGATTGAATGCCGGGCCGGCGATGTCTAGGTGAGCCCAAGGTAGACCCTCAGCTACGAAATCCTTGAGGAACCAACCCGCAGAAAGCATTCCACCCTCTCGCGGTCCAACATTTGCAATATCAGCTACTAAGGAATCTAGTTCTGGGCGTAGTTCTTCAGGCATTGGCATCGGCCAGAATTCTTCACCGGCGCGATCTGCACTTGCCTTGACAGCATCACGAACCGCAGCATCACCCATTACACCAGCTGTGCGATGTCCGAGTGCCACAACGGCGTGCCCTGTTAACGTTGCAATATCAATAACTACATCAGGGTTGTCTTCGGCGGCACGAACTAGTGCATCAGACATAACTAGGCGACCTTCAGCATCGGTGTTAAGTACTTCAATAGTGCGACCACCGTAAGTAGTGATGACATCACCTGGCCGTTGCGCACCTCCACCTGGCATATTTTCTGCGCATGCTGCGTAAGCGGTAACTGAAATATTTAGTTCTAAATCTGCGATGGCGCGAATTGTTGAAATAACTGCAGCCGCACCTGACATGTCATCTTTCATGTGGTGCATGTTCGCAGGTGGCTTAAGTGAGATGCCGCCGGTATCAAATGTGATTCCCTTACCGACTAGTGCGACATGTTTTGTGGCATCCTTCGGGCGGTATTCCATGCGAATCAATCGAGGTGGGCGAGAAGAACCTTGACCTACGCCAAGAATTCCGCCGTAACCACCTGCTGCAAGGGCCTTCTCGTCCAGGATTTCGACTTTTACTTTGGTTCCTGACA
>CAIYGJ010000185.1 GCA_903925705.1 uncultured Actinomycetes bacterium
ACTCAGCTATTGAGGTTGATGGATTCAAGACCCTGGAACAGGATCAGCGAGTTGAGTTCGAAATCGGCGAAGGCCCAAAGGGTCCTCAGGCAGAGCACGTACGCCCGGTTTAAGACCAACACCTTATACAAAAGGACTCGAGATTTTCTCGGGTCCTTTTGTTATTACAGAACCGATACTTCATCTTCTGGATTACGCCTTGACCAAGTCAAGATCAAGTCTGTAGTGATCAGTCCTGCTAGCCCAAGTGCAAATGCACTCGGTGCTGGCAGGACTGTGATCGTTGCGGCCACCACAGTTGAGAACATTACGGATCCACCAAGTGACTTAGTGGTACCGCGCAAAAGATCAGATACGGCTGAAGGTCCGTAACTGCGCGAGGTAGTTGGCGCTAGCACTGACAAAATAACGGGCATCGACGCCAAGACGCCGGCCGCTTGAACTCCGATGATATCTTTTACTCCGGTCAATGTTGCAACTAAAGTTCCTGCGATCGCTGCCTTCATCGGAGTCTCCCACCATTGCGGAATACGAACCGATTGATCATCAGTTAACGGCTTGGGCCAAAACTTAATCGCAATTGCGGAGACAAAAACAACTATCGCGCCCGCGAGCCAAGTGTTATCAAGTTGAACTAACGAAACATCAGCAAGTCCTGCAACTAACCATCCACTTAGCAGCGCAACTGGCCAGGCTTTTCGCCAATTAATGAAAGTGAAAATGTAACAGTAGGAAACAACGGCGATCTGGCCCGCCACAACACCGTGTGCTGCTCGCGCGGTTTGCTCGGCCCCATCCATCAAATAGACCAAAACCAAAAACGGCGCAGTGGAAAGTGGGAGGCCAATCACTCTGCCGCCGATTGCATGTCCCCAGCGTTTTTGAATGTAAGAAACCAAAACGACTAGTGAAGGCGTAAGCAATAGCCGAAGTAACAGAATGCTCACGTGCTAATCATGGCAGATTCGTGGGTTCCTTATTCAAAAGTTGCGTGAGCGAAATAGGCTAGGGGCATGTCAGATCGCGAAGCACTCCGTCAGCAAATCATCGATAAAGCCGTAGTTCACGGAAAGGTAATTCTTTCTAGTGGAAAGGAAGCTGATTACTACGTTGACTTGCGCCGCGTAACTCTTGATGCCGAAGCAGCTCCCATCATTGGTCGCGTCATGTTGGATCTGACCAAAGATTTAGATTTCGATGCAGTAGGTGGATTAACACTCGGTGCAGACCCAGTTGCAACCGCAATGTTGCATGCTGCTGCCGCGCAAGGTCGCAAACTGGATGCCTTCGTTGTTCGTAAAGCTGAAAAAGCACACGGATTACAGCGTCGTATCGAGGGTCCAGATGTGAAGGGCAAGCGAGTGCTGGCAGTCGAAGACACCAGCACCACTGGCGGTTCCGTTATGACTGCAGTCGAAGCGCTGCGCGAAGCTGGAGCTGAAGTTGTTGCGGTGGCTGTAATTGTGGAGCGCGCTGCTGCGCCGGCTGTCGAAGCCGCTGGACTTGATTATTTATACGCGTACAACTTGCCAGACTTAGGCTTGTAGTAATTCAGAGTCAATAGGTTTAATTTAAGACCTATTTTTACGTTGCTTTAAAACTTCAAGTACAACTGGAACCAAGCTCAAAGCTACAATTCCAAGGGCGACAAGCTCAATGTTGTCGGCAACAAATTGAATACCTCCAAAAAAGTATCCAGCCAGGGTGAGTGTTATCACCCAAAGGATTCCGCCAATAGTGCTGTAGGTGGCGAAAATTCGAAAATTCATTCGCGCCACACCTGCCATGCTGGTGATTACAGGTCTAACAACGGGAACAAATCGTGCCAAGACGATAGCGCGTGGACCGTGCTTTTCAAAAAAGTTTTGCGTTACAACTACGTACTCTTGCTTGAAGACTCTGGAGTCAGGGCGGCTAAATAGTTTCGGTCCCAACTTTGCACCAGTCCAATAGCCAAGGAGATTACCCAGAATTGCCGCAATAGACATCGCGACAATCGCAATCCAGACTGGTGTTGAAATGAACCCAGTGGCGAGCAGAATTCCAACAATAAAGAGCAAGCTGTCACCCGGGAGGACTAGTCCAATAAGTAGCGCACATTCAATAAATAAAATCCCGCATGCAACCACAAGCGCCAGACTGCCAAAGCCCTTGAGTAAGCCTTCCGGGTCAAGTAGTCCCGCAGCTTGAATTGATGTTGCGAATTCGAAGTGGGTAGTTGCAATCACTATATGACTGTACCCGTGACACAATAAGAACGTGGGCAGCGGCAAGCCCAAACCCACTGAATTATTGACTGCAGGAGTATGCCAAATGCCAATTGCTAGCCCAGAGATTTATAACGAAATGCTTGATCGCGCCAAGGCTGGCGCATTCGCCTACCCAGCAATTAACTGCACGTCCTCGCAGACAATAGTTGCAGCCATTCAAGGATTTGCCGAAGCTGAAAGCGACGGCATTGTTCAGGTTTCTTGGGGCGGCGCTGAATATGCATCGGGCCAGCGCGTCAAAGACATGGTCATCGGCTCAGTAGCCCTTGCCGAATTCGCACACGCAGTTGCCAAGGGTTACGGGGTAAACATTGCACTTCATACCGATCACTGCCCAGCAGAAAAACTTGATGGCTTTATGCGTCCGCTAGTTCAGATTTCAGCTGACCGGGTCAAGGCTGGCCAAGAACCGCTTTTCCAATCTCACATGTGGGATGGCTCGGCAGTTTCAATGAAGGAAAACCTTGCTGTGGCCGATGAAATGTTGGATAAGTGCGCAGCAGCTCGAACAATTCTCGAAATCGAAATCGGCGTTGTTGGTGGCGAAGAAGATGGCATCGAAGCATCACATGATGCCAAGTTATTCTCAACCCCAGAAGATGCATTAGCAATGGCAGAACGTTTAGGTCTTGGTGAACGTGGTCGCTATTTAGTCGCAGCAACTTTTGGAAATGTTCACGGCGTATACAAGCCAGGCAACGTTGTACTAACACCAGGCATCTTGAAAGAACTGCAAGATGCTGTGCAGGCAAAGCACAACACCAAGGACAAGCCACTTGATTTGGTGTTCCACGGTGGTTCAGGTTCATTGCTTTCTGAAATCCGCGAGTCACTTGACTACGGCGTTATCAAAATGAACATCGATACAGATACCCAATACGCATTTACTCGCCCAGTGGCGGATCATGTTTTCAAAAACTACGACGGCATCTTGAAGATTGATGGCGAAGTTGGAAACAAGAAGATTTATGACCCACGCGCATTCGGCAAATTAGCTGAAGCCGGAATGGCTGCTCGTGTTGTTAGAGCTTGCGAAGACCTTCGCGCTACCGGAACGGGAATCAAGTAATGACTATTGGACAAGATTTATTAGATGGCCCACCACCAACACTTCTTCCCGCAGACAATCGCGCGCTGGAAGCAATTGCTGCTGGCAAGTCACCGGAAGAAGTAGCAGCAGAATTTCCAGAAAGCAGTTTGGCTTGGGCCGCGTTAGCCGACCAGGCCTGGAATGAAAAACGCGTCATCGAGTCCTATGCGTTTGCTCGCGTTGGGTACCACCGCGGACTTGATTCACTTCGCAAGAATGGCTGGAAGGGTTTTGGCCCAGTGCCATGGGCCCACGAACCAAACCGTGGCTTCCTGCGCTGCTTGAACGCGTTAGCTCGTGGCGCAAATTCCATCGGAGAATCGGCAGAAGCCACTCGATGCGCCCAGTTCTTAACGGACTGTGATCCGGCTGCCACTCAAGCACTAGCCGAGTAAACCCAAACCATAAATAAGGACTAGCCTTATCTAGGTTCATCGAGATTTAAGGGGAATTGCCATGCCTGCCGTAGTGCTAGTTGGTGCTCAATGGGGAGACGAAGGTAAAGGTAAAGCTACCGACCTTCTGGGAAGTCGCGTGGATTATTGCGTCCGCTATCAAGGTGGAAACAACGCAGGTCACACCGTTGTAATCGGTGACAAAAAGTTTGCTCTTCACTTGTTGCCAAGTGGCATCCTGACTCCTGAAGTAACTCCAGTTATAGGCAACGGTGTTGTTATCGACGTCGGCGTTCTGTTTGAAGAAATTGATGGGCTTGAGGCCCAAGGTATCGACACTTCTAATTTGTTGATCAGCGCTAATGCTCACTTAATCACCTCGTACCATGTAACGCTTGATAAGGTAACTGAGCGCTTCTTGGGTAATTCCAAAATTGGAACTACTGGACGCGGAATTGGCCCATCGTATGCAGACAAAATTTCGCGCCTTGGCATTCGTGTGCAAGACCTATTCGATGAAAAAATTCTTCGCGCAAAAATCGAAGGCTCACTTCTTAGTAAGAACCAAGTTCTAGTCAAGGTGTTTAACCGTCGCGCAGTAACTGTTGATGAAGTTGTAGAAGACTTGATGCAGCACGCCGAGCGTTTGCAGCCATACGTCGCTGATACTTCGTTGATTTTGAATCGCGCATTGGATGAGAACAAAGTTGTCTTGCTTGAAGGCGGACAGGGTACTTTGCTAGACGTTGATCATGGAACATATCCATTTGTAACTTCCAGTAATCCAACTGCTGGCGGTGCATGTGCTGGATCGGGAATCGGCCCAACCAAGATCACAGGTGTTGTCGGAATTCTCAAGGCTTACACAACTCGTGTTGGTTCGGGACCATTCCCAACCGAACTGCTTGACGATGATGGCGAAAAACTTCGCACCATCGGTGGCGAACGTGGTGTCACAACTGGTCGCCCACGTCGATGTGGTTGGTTCGATGCACCGATCGCCCGCTACGCAACTCGTATCAATGGATTAACTGACATCTTCTTAACAAAACTTGACGTATTAACTGGCTGGGAAAAGATTCCGGTTTGTGTTGCTTACGACATTGATGGAACGCGCTCAGAAGAGTTGCCAATGACGCAAACTGAATTCCACCACGCAAAACCAATTTATGAAATGTTGCCTGGTTGGTCAGAAGACATCAGTGGTGCAAAAACTATGGAAGATCTTCCAGCTAATGCTCGCGCGTACGTCAAGTTCCTTGAAGACGTCAGCGGAACCCCAATCTCTGCGGTTGGCGTTGGTCAAGATCGAAATGCCACAATCAGCATTAACGACTTACTACGAAAGTAGTTAAATGAAAATCAGCTCGGTCAAGAACGAATTCGGCGATCCAATTGGTTTACCAGTTGGCGATGTGGTTAGACCTGGACTACCAGATGAGTCAGTAACTCTGACGGGTCAGTACTGCTACCTAGAAGTTTTGGATGCAGACAAGCACACATCAGATCTATGGTCGGTTTACTCGTTAGACACTGATGGGCGTCTTTGGACCTACATGCCACAGGGTCCATTCAAGAGTGAAGCTGAATACCGAGTTTGGGTTGAAGGCGCTCAGCACAAAGCCGATCCGTTCTTTTACGCGATTATCGATAGCGAAACCAATAAAGCAGTAGGTGTTGCTTCTTACTTGCGCGTTGATCCAGTTTCCAGCTCGATTGAAGTTGGTTGGATTACCTACTCACCGGTCATCCAGCAAAAACCGATAGCAACTGAAGCCATGTACTTGATGATGAAGTACGTATTTGATCTTGGCTACCGCCGCTACGAGTGGAAATGTAATTCGCTGAACCAACCATCGATCAATGCTGCAATGCGTCTAGGCATGTCATTCGAAGGGTTGTTCCGCCAAGCCACAATGGTTAAGGGACATAACCGAGACACTGCCTGGTTTGCCATCATTGATAGGGACTGGCCACTGGCCCAGGATGCTTTCGTTGCCTGGCTAGACCCTGAGAATTTTGATGAAAACGGACAGCAAAGTCTGCGCTTATCTGAGTTAACTGCGCCAATTGTGGAAGCCCGCTGGCCAAACTTAAGCCTCGACGTCCAGCGCTAGGTACATTTGCCACTTAAGTTCGCCAGGTTATTGCCACAGGCGTAGCATTGACTCGACCACTTGGTAAGAGGAGTTGCTAAACCATGGAAGCTAATTCAGCCCGCGGCAAGGAAGTTTACGACCTAGACCGCAATCACGTATTTCATTCTTGGAGCGCGCAAGGCGCACTAAACCCAATGGTGATTCAGGGTGGTGAAGGTTCATATGTTTGGGACTATGACGGCAACCGCTACCTAGATTTCTCAAGCCAGTTAGTAAACGTAAACATCGGTCACCAGCATCCAAAAGTTGTTAAGGCAATTCAGGATCAGGCTGGCAAGCTAACGACCATCGCACCACAACACGCAAACGATATGCGCGGCGAAGCCGCAAAGCGTATTGCTGATCTTGCACCTGATCAC
>CAIYGJ010000186.1 GCA_903925705.1 uncultured Actinomycetes bacterium
TAAGCAAGCACCAGCAAGTTCTAGTTCTGGTCTTATCGGCACATATCCATCAGCTGCATCAAATGCGGAAACAATTCCGATGTTGTTGACCAGTGCAAAGCCAACCCAAGTGAGCCACCAAGTCAAAGTATCTTTTCCGATCAATGACTTTGCTTCATCGCTGCCTTCGGCCTTCAAAAGATCTTCGATGATGTTCTTAGGAAACCAAAGTGATACGACGGGAACGATCCAACTCCAGAACACCCAAGAACGCTTTAGGCGCATCGCAGTTGGGTTAGTTGCAGTCGATGTGATGTGCAATTTCTTTAACCAGAGACTGGTAATTACCCATGAGCTAATCATTGTGATTGGGATGATTACGGTCATTGCGTCATATGCCGTGACTATCTGATCGGCAGCCGTGCCAGATGCAAGTTGGTCTCGATAACTCTGGGCACTGGGTATCGAAGCCAAAGCCACAATCCAAACGGCAGCCAATAGGGAAGCGCTGGAGGCAATTACTTGCCGTCCCGACATTGGCTTTGCAGCAGATTTAGGCACTTGTGACTTTCCTTTGTTTAAGGGGAATCTAACACAACTCGGAATCTATTCGCTGTCATCCAACTGCCCTTGTTGGTCATCGGCTACATTGTAAACATGTTGCAGATAGGTCAAGTCGGACGAGCCTGCATCAATTCATACTTAATGGTGATTGGGTCGTTGCTCGCGCACGGCATAGCCGGCGGTGACTTTGCAGATATGTCTCAGCTTGTCCCGCAGGCAGCATTGATTGCTGCATTGGTATTCCTAGGTCAGCGTAAATTCTTTGAAGGCCCAGTGCTTGCCGCCGTGATTGCGTTAACGCAGTTTTCTGGTCACGTGTTTTTAGGCACAGCAAGCAAGTCAGACTTGACGATGTCTGCTTCCCACGTAATTGCCGGCCTACTCACTTACGTAATCATTTCCAAATTTGAAACCCTAATACTCCTAGCCAAAGATTTTCTCTTCAGTTCCTTCATTGGGCAAGTGAATGCACCAAAAATTCAATTCGCACAGCCAAGCGTTTTGGTAACCGCCTGCGAAGCATTTGTTCTGAAGTGTGAAGTTCTATTAATTGCCAATCCAAGACGGGGACCCCCGAGTCCTCGACTTTGTTACTGATTTTGTTAATTGTCGGAAGGCATTGAATTGTTTAGCTTAGTTAGATTGCAAACTCACGATATGAGTTCGCATGACAATTTCTTTCAGCATCATGCTCTTCACATCGCGCAAGTCGCTGCTATTTTGTTGGCGATTGGCGTTTGGTGGCTCATTCGAAATCGAAGGAGCCAATGATGATTCGTAATGAATCTATGAAACTTTTTAGGAATCAAAATGCAAAAAGAACAAAAGAGCGCTCGTAAGGCTCGGATTAGAACTGGTGCGGTTGCATCGCTTACTGCAGGAGCAATGATATTAAGCGCTGCTCCGACACAGGCACACGTGTCAATTACTCCCGTAATTAATGTTAAAACTGATGGAACTGTAGTTCGTGACGCAGTGAGTATTGGAAAAACCGGGTACTTAAATTTCAGAATTGGTCATGGCTGTA
>CAIYGJ010000187.1 GCA_903925705.1 uncultured Actinomycetes bacterium
GACCCCGAGTCATAAGTGCAGATTGAGAGTTTTCGCCATACCCAAGTCCAACTGCCATACCGTTTGCTAGCGCAATCACGTTCTTAACGGCTCCAGCAATTTCAACTCCGACAACATCAGTTGTGTAATACGGACGGAAGTAATCAGTTGTGCAGGCATCTTGAATCTGAATTGCGAATTCTTCGTTTGCGCAGGCAACTGTGGTTGCAGCGGGCTCGCGAAGAGCAATCTCATTGGCCAAATTAGGACCGGAGACAACTGCAACGCGATCAGGTTCTACTTTTGCTACCCCGGCAATAACTTCAGTCATGCGCTCGGCAGTGCCTAACTCGACGCCCTTAATGAGTGAAACAAGTACCGAGTCGTTTGGAATCGACAAACTCCATGCCGAAAGATTCCCTCGCAGAGTTTGGGCTGGCATAGCAAGCACAACTAGGTCAGCGCCAGTTAATGCTTGATCGGGATTTGAAGTTGCCACAATATTTGTCGGAAGAGCTAATTCCGGAAAGTATGCGTGGTTAATGTGAGTGGAATTAATATCTTGCGCGATCGAGAGATTGCGCGCCCAAAGGGAAACATCACACCCAGCATCAGACAGGATCATCGAGAAAACTGATCCCCAAGAACCAGCACCCATTACTGCAACCCGCATTATGAGTCTGCTTTCTTTTGAAGTGCGATCCGACGATCAAGTGGCTCGGCAGGCGGAACTTCGCCCCGCTGCTCTGCCAATATTTTAGTAATTGCCAACATGATTCTTTCGGTGGCTTCCCGCAGCGTTGCCGCAGTTACCGGTTGAGTTCGTAAATCATCTAAGTCCACAGCTGGTCCAGCCCAGACGTGCATAGTCTTGCGCGGAAACAATCTCAAACGTTTTGTGTAAGGAGCGAGAACTTCTTGCGGTCCCCATTGTGCTGCTGGAATAACGGGCGCTCCAGTCATCAGCGCAATTCGAGCAGCGCCAGTTTTCGCAGTCATCGGCCACAAGTTTGGATCACGCGTCAAAGTGCCCTCTGGGTAGATCACAACACATTGACCATTGTTAATTGCAGCGATTGCCTCACGGAGTGAGCCAGCAGCGGCATCTGAGTTTCCGCGCTTCACTGGAATCTGGCCCGCACTTCTCAAAATAGAACCAAGTAGTGGAATGTTAAAGACTTCTACTTTTGCTAAAAACCGAACCGGGCGACCATTGTCGTTTACAAAATGTGCAGCAACTAATGGGTCATACCAAGACAGATGATTCATGGCAACCACAATTCCTTGCTCAATGCGCAAGTACTCTCCACCTCGCCAGTCACGCGATGTTGCTGCTTTCAAGATTGGGCGCAAGATAAATTCAATAACCCAATACCAAAAGCCTCGTGCTGACTGTGGTGGGAATTTGCTCATGACTTAATCATCCTGACATAAAAATGGATCGGACTCGTTGGTTTCCCAACGAGTCCGATCGCTTAAAGCTTTAAGGCTTATTTGCCTGAAACCTTTTTCTTGAATTCAGCGCCTGCGCGGAACTTAGGTACTGATGTTGCTGCAATCTGAACTGGAGCACCAGTCTGTGGGTTGCGGCCAGTACGTGCTGCGCGGTCTGACTTCTCGAAGATGCCGAAACCAGTTAGGGAAACCTTGTCACCCTTGGCTACTGCGCGGGAGATGCTGTCGAAAACTGCATCTACAGCTGCTGTGGCGTCTTTTTTGCTTAGGCCTGCGGCTTCAGCAACTCCATCAATTAGTTCTGCCTTGTTCACTTTGGATCCTCCATAGTTACCCGACCTCCATTGATGAATGCCGGCGATCTTTTTTGTCATTAACCCTTGCGAATTAACGGCGATTGAGTTGTTCCAGACTTCCCCGCCTGGCTCACTTGTGACTTTACGGCTCAAAATCAAGGGTTTTTAGCCTGACACGCCCAAGAAATGCAAAAAATCCCAATTTCTTGGGATTTTTTGCCGATATTTGGGTGATTTAGATCGTGGTGGGCTTAAAACTAGGTCGTTTTGCCTCAAAGGCAGCGATCTCATCCACGTGCTTGAGAGTTAGGCCAATGTCATCGAGACCCTCCATTAGGCGCCATCTGACGTAACTGTCGACCTCAAACTTGGTTGTGAAGCCGGCAGCTGTGATTACCTGACCCTCAAGGTCCACAGTCACAGGGGTGCTTGGCTCTTCTTCAATAATCTTCCAAAGTTGCTCTACCGCGCTTTGTTCAACTGCTGCGGTTAGTAGTCCTTGCTTGCCTGAATTACCTCGGAAAATGTCGGCAAATCGAGATGAGATTACAACTTTGAAACCGTAATCCATTAATGCCCAAACTGCGTGCTCGCGGCTAGATCCGGTTCCAAAATCAGGTCCGGCA
>CAIYGJ010000188.1 GCA_903925705.1 uncultured Actinomycetes bacterium
AGGCCATACCCAATAACCAATAAAACAGTGCCAAGCAAGATCGCATCGATTGAAGTCAGAATTGAGACAATCGTTTCTTTTAGCGGCGCTCGGGTTAAAACGGTATCGATCGTGGCCCTAAGGATTCCAATCGAGCCCAAGATCATCAAAACGATGCCACCAACAAGTGAAGACATCGCTGGTAAAACTACGGCGTATCGGGAAATCTCAATCAGGCGGCGCATTCAACAAGTCTATAAGTGCCGACAGCCGGGTTACTTGCCATTAAAAGGCTTGTAAACATGGGTTTTTGCCTATGCGCCCTGGTAGGTGACGTGGTACGTTTATAGGCAACAAGCCATTGTTTTCGGGAGGAATCACATGTCTGAAGAGACAACTCAAGCCGCAGAAGCCATTCGCTCTATCTGGCAGGGTAACCCATCCACAATGGCCGAACTTGACGAAGAATGTAACCCAAACAAGGTCTGCCGCAATATGAAGGACGTCACTTACGAAGGTTTTGGCGATGAGGGCACTGACGTTGCTACCTCATGGAAAGCTAAGTTGGCTCGCGAAGGCAAACTTGCTACCGGCGCCTCAATAGCTGACCTAGTTTTCGGCACAAAGAACTAATCCAGCGGAATTCTCGGATACCTCATGACTACAGCGCGCCCATTTGCTGATTTAACAGTTGAAAAACTTACCGATGACTTGCGTGACCTTGGATATATTGCCGATCGCGGGCTTGCTACTTCGATTCTGATTTCCTTAAAGCTGGGCAAGCCACTTCTACTTGAAGGCGAAGTTGGCGTTGGTAAAACTGAATTAGCCAAGACTCTGGCCATCATGTTCCAGCGCGAACTTATTCGTTTGCAGTGCTACGAAGGTATTGACACCAACCACGCGCTTTATGAATGGGATTATGCCCGCCAGATGCTTCACATCCGCTCGCTTACCAGCGCGGAACTTAGCAACAATGCCGACGAGCAGCTCTTCAGTCCAAAATTCCTACTTGAGCGACCACTCCTTAAGGCAGTTCGCGCCGGCGATACCTGCGTATTGCTAATTGATGAAGTTGACCGCGCTGATGATGAGTTTGAAGCCTTCTTGCTTGAATTGCTATCTGATTTCCAGGTGACAATTCCTGAAGTTGGAACGATTGCAGCTGTCACTCGCCCGATCGTTATTTTGACATCCAACCGAACCCGCGAACTGCATGACGCCCTTAAGCGTCGCTGTCTTTATACCTGGATTGGCTTCCCAGATGCAGAGCGTGAAATTGAAATTGTTCGGGCTCGCGTCCCTGGAATCAGCGAGCGCCTTGCCACCCAAGTTGTCGGCGCAGTGAATCAACTACGTCAGATGGAGCTTGAAAAAGTGCCAGGCGTAGCCGAAACCATTGACTGGGTTGAATCCTTGGACGCCGTTGGTGCCAGTGACTTAAGTGAAAAGAGTGCTGCTGACACTCTTGGTGCTGTGATCAAGGATCGTGACGATCTGGACTACACCATGAAGAACCTCAATGACATCGTCCCAAGCTCCTGAGTTAACCGGCTTTGACGAACTCTTTATTGAGTTTGCCCAGGACCTTCGCTTTCATGGCCTGGTCATTGGATCAGATGATGTAATCACTTATCTATCGGCGATTTCAGTTTTGGATGCTAGCGACATCATGGATGTTTACTGGAGTGGTCGAATTGCCTTAGTCCGCAAAAAAGATAACATCCCACTTTACAACAACAGATTCCAAGCCTTTTTCTTAGACATCGGTGAAAACGAACCTGACGCTAGAAAAGTAAAGCTAAAGTCCTCGGCCAACGCCGGTGCAACTCTTGAAGTACCAAATGTCGAGCAAGGTCTGCCTGGCGAAGTAATTGAAGATGAAACCCGATTGGGTTACATGGCATCAGCTGCTGACATTTCTCGTCACAAGGCTTTTTCAGATTGTTCAGACGAAGAAATAAACCGTTTCCGCAAGTTAATTTCAATGCTTAAAGTTTCTCCCCCAAAGCGTCGAACCTACCGAACCCAATCCACGCCAAAGGGCAAGGTGCTAGACATGCGCCGAATGGCTCGCGAAACCATGCGATCTCTTGGCGAGCCTAAAGATCTGATGTACATCAAGCGCAAAGAAAAACTTCGCTCAATCGTTTTCATCCTGGATGTTTCAGGATCTATGGCTGACTACTCGCGCAACCTGTTGCAACTGGCTTATTCAGCTCGCCGAGCCAATACCAAAGTTGAAGTCTTTTGCTTCGGTACTCGATTGACCAGGATCACTAAGTCCATTGATAAGCGCACTCCCGATGAGGCCATGCGCCTAGCTGGCGAGTCAGTCCTCGACTGGGACGGTGGCACAAGGATTGGCGATGCCATTGCCGCTTTCGTTAAGGAATCACGTCGCTCACGGTTGGGTCGCGGAGCGATTGTTGTGATCTGCTCGGATGGCCTGGACCAAGGTGAACCACAAGCCCTAGATAAGGCAATGCAGACTCTGTCTCGACTTGCGCACAAGGTCATTTGGGTGAACCCTCATAAGGGTGACAACGAGGATTACAAGCCAAATACCATTGGCATGATGATCGCAGATCCATACATCGATCGGATCTTCTCGGGACACAATTTCAAAAGTATTGAAGAGTTTGCAAGAGAACTATCAAGGATGGGATAACGGGTATGAAGTTCAGTGTTTCATTAGTAGCACACGGTGATCGAGAGATGACCCTGGAAGAAATCGTAGAACTTGCTGACGCAGTTGCTCCGTTAAGTGGCATTGCTTCTGGCATGGGGACCACTTCCTATGGCGCACAGATTATGGTCGAATCTGATAACTCAGCAGATGCTGTGCTTGAAGGTCGCAAACTATTCGAAGCAGCAGTAGCCAAGACGTCATTACCTCAATGGGAAGTCACAGATGCTGACACCATGAGCGAAGATGAAGACTTTGCAGATTTGGATCTAATCCCCGAATGATTAGATTAGGCAGTTTGGCCGGATACCCGTTTGAAGGACCACGAGTTCTTTCGGGCTGGACGGCGCCTGCTGTTCCTGCTGTTTACGTGATTCTTTCCCGTAACGACATTGAAGGTAAGCCGCAGGATTACTCAGTAATCTTTGTTGGTCACTCAGATGATCTGTCTACCGTTGGATTCCCATTCAAACACCGCCGCTCCCCTAACTGGATTGAGCGGGCAGGGTCCAAATACAACCTGCACGTTGCCTACTTTGATATTCCAGGTGGACTTGCCTCGCATCGCCAGCAGATTTGTGAAGAGCTAATGGCTATTTATGACCCAAGTTGCAACGAAGAAAAGTTTGAAAAAACCTGGAAAGACGAATGGATCGGCGAGTATTCAACTCCGGTAACGGAACCACTAACAACTGATCGAGATCCAAATACTTCACATTAACTTTGACAATGAAAAGAGCCGCAGTTTCCTGCGGCTCTTTTTGTTTAGGTTTCTTGATTTAGATGTCTACGCCTACGCCATGCATCTGACGGGAGCGACGAACACCCATAGCAGGCTTATTGACTGAGTCAACGTGAGCCTCTGGAACATAAGTAGCGCCAGTTACGATGCCTTCAGCCATTCCGTAAAGAAGTGGCAAAGCACCGGCAACGATTCCACCAGTCTGGTTGATCTGGGTTAGTCCGCTGTGAATTACTTCAGCGTCCTTCTTGATCTCCCAAACTAAGTCGGCTGCTTCTTCAAGAGCGCCGGCAACTTTTGTAAGTTGGCGACCCACGATGAATAGGTAAACCGCAAGACCTGCGATTAATGCAGTTACATCAATAACTGACCAAAGGGCTAGTGTGCTCATGAACGTACCTTTTCTAGTACCCGGCCTAGGAACAAGTGATGTTCTAGGCCTTCATTTAATACGGCATCTACACCACCGGCGGTTTCGCCGATTAGTGCAGTGTGTGTTGTGTTGGCCTTGGCTGCTGCCAAAGTTGCCTTGATGGCTGCAACTCGCTTATCGATAGTGCGAACTAGCAATACCAAGATTGTTAGAAGTAGTGCTACTGCAACCACCACAACAATTCCAAGGATGTTTGCAACAGTCCATAATGTCTCTACTGTGCTATCCATTTTCAGCCTCCTAGCTTTGTGCGGCCACGATGAAGACCAGCAACAATGTTGGTTGCAGACTCAATTGTGGTGCGGAGTTTTCTTAGGCCAGCAGTATTTTTCTCTGCAGCCTGTAGACCGGTATTAATGCGCTTTGCTTGACCGCCAATGCGACCAGCTAAAAGCAAAATCGGTACAACGAGTGCGACAACGACTAGTACTACGACTAGACCGATGACATAACCAAGTAGCCAACCTGTGTGACCACCGAAGAAATCTGTCATGACTACCCCTAAATCGATTCTGCGAAGTTACGCACTGGAGCCAAGTTCGCGTTGACTGAGTCAACGGTGCTTGTAACGGTTGATGTCTGTGCCACGATTACTGCTACGCCACCATCGAGAGCATCAAGAGTCTTGACTACTGAACGAAGGTGAAGAATCACTCGGATTAATCCAAGTGCAGCTGCAGCGATGATCACTGTAAAGATGATCAGCGATACTACAAATACGGTTTCCATTTAGATTCCCCTATCCCAGTAACTTCGCGACGGATCCGGCGTAGCGAACTGCGCCATTTGCAACGTCCTTGATTGTTGCATCGGTAGTTTCTAGCAGGCTAGGTGTAGTTCCAAGTTCACCAATTAGTGCAACGCCACCAGCAAGTGCATCATCTGCAGCTCCGCGGATACGTTCAAGTGCACTTAGCACTACGTTAAGCAACCAAACCAAAACCGGAATGATTACAACAACTAAGACGATGTTGAAAATTGCCCAAATACTCATCTCTGTACCCCTTTACCGTCGTGCCACTGGCTTGTAAGGAAGGAAGAAGCGGGCTAGTACGCGACCGGTAGCAAGCTTGAATGCGTTGATACCAATCGATAGACCGCTGGCTGCCTTAGCCCCACCAACTGAGTTTGGATCCAAGCCCTTAGAGATTGCATCCATACGAGCTTCCATGTTTACGGTTGCAGTTTTTACTAACACCGCAGTGACGTCTGCTACTAGGCCACGGCCGTAGTTTGCTGCCGCACCCGAAATTGTTAGGTCCATCGAAAGATCAACCTTGGTGCCACCTGGAATCTGATTCAAAGCCGCAGTCAGGAGGACCGAAGCAGCGCCACGGCCTTTCTTGTCTGCGCCTGATGCATCAAGAACCAAAATGCGCTTTGCGTTATCGCGGCTCTTAACTTCTGCAACACCATCGAATTCCAACTTAACTGGACCAGCAGAAACTACTACTCCGCCTTCGTACCTATCCTTAGTTACTTCCTTGGACAGGTTTGCACCTGGAATGGATGCTGCCACCTGTGGAATGTCATCAAAGAACTTCCACACTGCGTCAATTGGTTGCTTCACCTCAAATGATTGTGAGATCAGCATGATGCCTCCTTTAGGCCCGAGTTTGCATTAACTGTTTTCACGATTAGTCGCCCATCTTTACAGGTGGCATACCGCTGATGTCTTTACCGGTTGTTAGCGCTTCGTAAACGCGGTTTGGCATCATTGGCATGTCGATGTTACGAACGCCTAGGTGACCAAGTGCATCTACAACTGCGTTAACGAAGGCGGCTGGACCAGCAACGGTTGCACATTCGCCGACACCCTTGGCACCAATTGGGTGGTGCGGGCAAGGTGTAACGACTTCGTGCAATTCAAAGCCTGGAGTTTCCCAAGCTGTTGGTAGCAAGTAGTCCATGTAGTTGGAACCGATGCAGTTACCTTCCTCATCGTAAGTCTGGTACTGCATGCTTGCCATTGCGTAAGCCTCAGTTAGACCACCCATGATTTGTCCTTCGACAACCATTGGGTTGATGCGAACGCCACAGTCATCAACTGCGACAACCTTTAGAACATCCCAAACGCCAGTTTCAGCATCTACTTCAACCTTTACGAAGTAGGCAGCGAACGGCCAAGTTAAGTTCGGTGGATCGTAGTAAGCGTTGTTCTCCAGACCTGGCTCCATACCATCTGGCATGTTGCTGTAGGCGGCAAGTGCGCAGTCCTGAATCGTTACGCCACGTTCCTTGTTTGAGCGAACGTAGAAGCGACCCAACTCCCACTCGATGTCTTCTTCTGAGACCTCAAGTAAGTGTGCTGCAATCTTGCGCGCCTTGGCACGAATTTTGCGAGCAACCATGGCAACAGCAGCGCCGGCAACCGGTGTACTACGTGATGCGTAAGTTCCCATACCGAATGGTGCAGTGTCAGTATCGCCTTCTTCAACTGTTACGTCATCAGCTGGAATACCTAGTTCGTGTGCAACGATCTGCGCCCAAGTTGTTTGGTGTCCCTGACCTTGGTTCATTGCGCCGGTGCGCAAGATTGCCTTACCGGTCATGTGAACGCGAAGTTCCGCGGAGTCAAACATCTTGATACCCAAGATGTCGTATTCACGACTGTTACCTGCGCCCAAAGGCTCAGTCATTGTCGAGATACCAATACCTAGCAACTTGCCACGGGAACGAGCTTCAGCTTGTTCAGCTTTGTAAGTGTCGTAGCCAATTGCCTTCATACCTATGTCGAGGCACTTACCGTACTGACCCGAGTCGGTTAGGAAACCGAAGGCAGTGCGGTACGGGAACATGTCGTCCTTGACCAAGTTGATGCGACGGAACTCTGCTTGATCCATTCCTAGATCGTTAGCTGCCGCGTGAACCATGCGCTCTTGG
>CAIYGJ010000189.1 GCA_903925705.1 uncultured Actinomycetes bacterium
ACGCGAACCCGAACGCCTGGTTGTGCGATGGCGTCAAACTTTTCGGGAACTGCGTAGTCGAATACTCGATCAAGATGTGGGAGTGGGCTGTCGATAATGATGTGAGCCACCGGAGCATTTTTGGCAGTCGGAACTTCTGCCTTTACTCGCTTTTTTTTGCCTGGGACCAGGCTAAGTTGATCGTCACTCACGAGAACAGTCTTTCACTCTTATCTGACATCCATGCAAAAACTAAGGGTCAGGAGAAATCCTGACCCTTAGTTAAATGAAGTGCTTGGAATTAAATTGCGGCCTTAAGTGATTCGGCGCGATCGGTGCGCTCCCAAGTGAATCCTGGGCGGCCGAAGTGTCCGTAAGCAGCTGTTGGGCGGTACTTAACTACGTTGGTGTTAAGAAGTTCAAGGTCTGCAATGATCGCGGCTGGGCGAAGATCAAATACCTTCAAAACTGCTTGGCGAATGTTTTCTTCAGGAACAGTTCCGGTTCCGAAGGTCTCGACAAAAACACCTACTGGCTGCGCTTTACCAATTGCATAAGCAACCTGAACTTCACAGCGCTTAGCTAGACCGGCAGCAACGACGTTCTTTGCAACCCAACGCATTGCATATGCTGCAGAGCGGTCAACCTTTGATGGATCCTTACCGGAGAATGCCCCACCACCGTGACGTGCCATGCCGCCGTATGTATCAACGATGATCTTGCGACCAGTTAGGCCCGCATCACCCATTGGGCCGCCAACAACGAACTTGCCAGTTGGGTTAACCAATAGCTTGAAATCTGTTGCGTCAATATCGAATCTTGCCAAGATTGGCTCAACAACATTTGCGCGAACTTCTGGTGCCAGCTGCTTGTCTAGATCGATGTTTTCTGCGTGTTGTGATGAAACCACAACTGTGTCGAGTCGAACTGGACGATCACCGTCGTATTCGATAGTTACTTGAGTCTTACCATCCGGGCGAAGGTATGCCATCTGGCCGGACTTGCGAACTGAAGTAAGTTGTTCCGCTAGACGGTGAGCGATTGTGATTGGAAGCGGCATTAGTTCTGGTGTGTCATCAGATGCATAACCAAACATCAAGCCTTGGTCACCTGCGCCTTGACGATCTAGTGGATCAGCTGAACCCGAGACGCGCTCTTCGAATGCATCGTCTACGCCTTGTGCGATGTCTGGCGACTGCGCACCGATCGAAACTGAGATGCCACAGGAATTTCCATCGAAACCCTTTTCGGAGCTGTCGTAACCGATTTCGTTTACAACAGTACGAACCAGAGCCATCACGTCTGCGAAACCATTAGTGGTAACTTCGCCGGCAACGTGGATTTGTCCCGTTGTAAGCATGGTTTCAACCGCAACGCGGCTCTTTGGATCTTGGGCTAGTAAATCATCAAGAATTGCATCAGAAATCTGATCTGCCATCTTGTCTGGATGACCCTCAGTTACGGATTCAGAAGTGAATAAACGACCGGACATGTAATTGCCTTTGCTAGAAGTAAATAAGTATGTGGCTTGCGCGCATACTTAGGGGCTCCTGATCAAGTGCGCAATTCTTATCAAACTTTAGCAGGTACTTCTATTGAATTGCCAAACTGGTTAAATCAGTTGCTGGCACGTTTCGCAGGGCGCGCTTTACTGTTGCAGAGCTATGACTGCATCCCAGATTGCATGGGCTATTTGTGTCTTTGATGTCTTGGAAACAGTAGTTTGCGAAGCTGGTTCTCGAGTCAAGATCGTCACTTCATTGTCGTCGGTGCCAAAAGCCAAATTAGGTCCAACTTCATTAATAACTAATAGGTCGCAGCCCTTACGTTGCAATTTCGCCACCCCATGTTCAAGAACTGAGCCTTGAGTATCTCCAGTTTCAGCAGCAAACCCAACAATTACCTGATCTGGATGCGAAGTGTTTCGATGAGTTACCAAGTCAGCCAAAATGTCAGTGGTGCGTACCAGCTCAATTCTTGGTGACGAGCCATCTTCGGACTTCTTCATCTTGGCACTTTGTGTGGATTTTGGTTTGTAGTCTGCAATTGCAGCCGCCATCACAATTGCATCGGCAGTCATCGAGGCCTTTAACACGGCTGCGTGCATATCGTCTCCGGTAATTACATTTTCGATTTGCACACCTGCAGGCATCGAAACGGAAACATTGGCACAAATCAAAGTAACTTTTGCGCCACGGTCGCGGGCCGCAACAGCTAATGCCACACCTTGCTTGCCACTTGAACTATTTCCTAAGAAACGAACTGGATCTAAAAATTCTCGCGTGCCACCTGCTGTGATAACAATGTCTTGACCAAGCAAATCTTGTTCGCTCAGCACGCCCATGGCTACTGAAACAATTTCCTCAGCTTCAGGCAATCGTCCTGGTCCGCTGTCAGATCCAGTTAGACGCCCATCGGCTGGGTCGATGACGATTGATCCACGAGAGCGCAAGGTTGCAACGTTTACTTGAGTTGCCGGGTTTAGCCACATTTCGGTGTGCATAGCTGGGGCGAAAACGATCGGGCAAGTTGCAGTCAATAAGACATTCGTTAATAAATCATTCGCCGCGCCACTTGCTGCGCGGGAAAGTAGATCTGCAGTTGCTGGCGCAACGATGACTAAGTCTGCGGCTTTTCCGATACGAACGTGTGGCACATCAGCTACATCATCCCAAACTTCAGAAATTAGTGGATTGCCAGAAAGCGCTTCCCAGGTTGCAGAGCCAACAAAATTTAGTGCAGCTGGCGTTGGAACAACTTGAACATTGTGACCGGCTTCAGTTAGCAATCGAAGTATGGATGCAACTTTGTAAGCGGCAATGCCACCACTGACACCAAGAACGATGTTGAGTGATTTTGATCGTGCAGCGGAAGTCACGGAAAGTTCCGATAACTACGGTCGGATAAACCGACTTAAGCAGCAGTTTCCGGCTCGATGGTCAACTTGCCTTCGTTGATTTCGCGAAGTGCAATCGACAATGGCTTTTCTTGATTACCTGATTCAACTAGTGGACCAACGTATTCAAGAAGACCTTCACCAAGTTGTGAATAGTATGCGTTGATCTGACGCGCGCGCTTGGCAGCGTAAATAACTAATGCATATTTGGAGTCCGCGACGGCCAAAAGTTCGTCGATCGGTGGGTTGGTGATGCCCTCTGGAGCAGCTGCAGTCACGTTGGACTCCTTGAAATCAGTGATTTGGGAAAACTTCTATTGAAGATATTGTACCAACTCGCGGGCTGCCCGCGAAACGTCGTCATTTACGATCACATGATCAAAGAAACCCGATGATTCCAACTCTTTTAGGGCAACATCTAGACGTTCTTGAATCTGGGTGGCAGTCTCGGTCCCCCGGCCAGCCAAGCGAGCCTCCAAATCGGCCCAAGCAGGTGGCTCTAGAAAAACTAGGACTGCTTCTGGCATTGAATCCCTGACCTGACGAGCGCCTTGAACCTCAATCTCCAAAAGAACTGGAATACCTTTAGCCAATTTTTCTTCTGCTGAATTTCGCGGAGTGCCATAGCGATTGCCAGCAAACTCAGCCCATTCCAGCAACTCATCGTTTGCGATCATGCGATCGAATTCTTCTTGGCTGACATAAAAATAGTTTTCGCCGTGAACTTCACCAGGACGTGGGGCGCGCGTAGTCGCGGAAACAGATAACCAAGTGGTTGGCAGTTCTTTAAGGGCCTCACGAATAACTGAGGATTTTCCGACACCACTTGGGCCAGACAGCACAACTAGATGCGCGCTCATGATGCTCGACCATTCAAAGCAGACTTAAGTTTTTGAGCTTGGGTCGATCCCAGACCCTTCATGCGGCGCGAAAGTGCAATGTCACAAGTTTCCATTAACGCAGACGCTTTGATTTTTCCGATTCCAGGTAATGATTCCAAAATTGTTACTACCCGCATTCCAGAAACTACGTCATCGCTATCGGCGACAGAAAGTACATCGTTAAATGAAACTTTAGATTCCTTTAATTGGCGACGAAGTGCTGCGCGCTTAGTGCGAACTTCAACGGCCTTGGCAGATGCTGCCTTGCGTTGCTCATTCGTTAAGACTGGGACGGCCACTTCGCTATGTTACTAGCAATCGATGCGGCGGCTTCAGCGATATTCCCAGCTGCGGTAATTGGTCGACCAATCACCAATAAGTTGGCACCATCGGATAGAGCTTGTTCTGGAGTAGCAATCCGCTTTTGATCACCGGCATCAGATCCAGCGGGGCGAACACCTGGAGTAATCAAAACGATTTCAGGACCTACTTCGGCTCGCACGGCTGAAACTTCCTGCGGGGAACAAACAATTGCTCGCGCTCCGGCAGCAACGGACTGCGACGCCAAGCGCTTGACGATATCTTGCGCAGTTCCATTCCAGCCCATGGCCGCAAGTTGATCCTGCGAAAGCGAAGTCAATATGGTCACTGCAGTGACATAAGTATCTGGGAGGGCCTCCACGGCTGCTTTAACCATGTCTTGACCGCCCGAGGCGTGGACCGTTAAGTATTTAGGCTTAAGTTTTGCTACCGCATGTGCAGCTCCAGCAACGGTTGCCGGAATGTCATGCAGTTTTACGTCAAGAAAAATGTCGCAACCACTTGCTTCCCGAGCGACGTGAACTGCGTCATGACCGTCGCGCAGGAATACCTCGAGGCCAACTTTCACAACTTGGACATGGGGTGCAACTGCAGTAGCCCACTCGCGAGCTGTTGCAAGGTCTGGTGCGTCTAGGGCGACTGCGATCGGAGCTTTAGACATTTTTAATCCCTCTAATTCTGATGTGCGAGGCCAATAACTTCTCTGAGTGAGTTATAACCACGAGATTCAAGTTCTTGGCCAAGTTCGTTGGCAATTCGCCATGGCGCACCTGGGTCGCCGAACACAACAGTGCCGATGCTGACTGCGCTGGCACCTGCAGCAATGAACTCAAGTGCGTCATGTCCGGTGCGAATTCCACCCATGCCAAGGATTGGTAAGTGCGGTAGCGCAGCATGGACTTGATAAATCGCGCGGACTGCAACCGGGCGAATAGCTGGCCCAGAAAGTCCGCCGGTTCGCCCACCCAACATCGGCTTCATTTGATCTACATCTATCACCATGCCAAGCAAAGTGTTGATCATCGATACGCCATCAACACCAGCTTCGACAACACTTTGAGCAATTTCCACAATGTCGGTTACATCTGGCGAAAGTTTTGCCAATACTGGCGCATCAGAATGCCAAACTGATCGAACTGTTTCGATAACTTGAGCTGCAGAGTGTGGATTGCAAGCAAATACTTGCCCACGTGATTCCACATTTGGGCAGGAAATGTTTACTTCAAGCCCATCGACGCCTTCGACTTTGGCCAGAATCCGGGCAAGTTCGCCAAATTCATCAACGTTGTTTCCAGCAATCGAAACAATCGTCGTGACATTATTTGCGCGTAGCCAAGCCAAATCATTTTCTAAAAATGATTCAATGCCTGGGCCTTGCAATCCAATGGAGTTGAGCATGCCACTTGGAGTTTCTGCCATTCGTGGCGTAGGTCGCCCAGAGCGAGGTTCCATCATGATGCTCTTGGTTACAACGGCGCCAAGCGTTGAGACATCGCCAAACTGCGCGAGCTCTTTACCCGCCGCGGCGCATCCTGATGCAGTAAGAGTTGGGGCGGAAAGCTGAAGAGATCCAAGGCTTGTTGTTAAATCAGCACTCATTGAGCACCGCCTTCGGCAGGTAAATTGCCATTAGTGACCGCCTGGTCGTGGCGCACCAAAAGCATCACTTGGAACTGTGTTTACGTCATCCCAGCGAACCCGATCGCCGCGGAAGACTGGACCATCAACGCAAGAGCGTGACATGCGAGTTACGCCATCATCGCCAATAACTGGAAGTACGCAGGTCATGCAAACCCCAATGCCACACGCCATGGATTCTTCGACAGCGCATTGACTAAATGCGCCATTGTCTTGAGAAACCTTTGCCACCGCTTGCAACATAGGCATCGGGCCACACGCGTAAACTGCTTGTGAGTTGTTCTTCTGGATCAATTCACCAAGAACATCAGTTACTCGGCCTCTGACACCGGAAGTGCCATCATCAGTTGTGACAATTACGGAATCTGCAACACCTTTTAGATCTAGGACGCCAAAGAGTTTTTCTTGTGTGGCTGCGCCAAGCACAACATCAACGCGACATCCTCGAATGCGCAATTCTCGTGCCAAAATTTCCATTGGAGCGGCGCCGTAACCACCAGCGACAATTACGCACGGAATTGGTTGTCGCGGGAGAACGAATGGTTTGCCAAGTGGAGCTATGACATCTATGACGTCTCCAGCACCTTGAGTTGCCAACCATTGAGTTCCTTGCCCATGTGGCGCAAAGATAATCTCAATTGAATCTCCAGGAATTGATTTATGAATTGAGAATGCTCGGCGCAACAGCATTCCGCCACCAACGCCGCCAACTGCTACTGCTGCAAAATGGCCGGGCTGCACTTCTGTGACTTCAGGTGCATCTAAAACCAGGTGCAGGTAATTTCCAACTGGTGCGATCGAACGAATCGTGCACTTCATTTGTTTTGCAGTCATGATTGCTTCGCCAACAATTCGTTTAGCTCGGCAACATGTTCCTGAATCGACTTAACCTTCATCGGGCCGGCTTGTAAAGATGCAATGCCTTCGACGGCTGCTGCTAAACCTTGCACAGTAGTTATCGAAGCGGTGTTTGCAAGTACGGTTGCCATTCGAATCTCGTAACCGTCACGGCGGGCACCTGTTCCGTAAGGGGTGTTAACCACTAAGTCGATGTCGCCATCCATGATGGCCTCAACCGTGGTTTTCAGACCTTCACTTGATCCAACGTGCTGTTTTGCGACTAATTTGCTCTCAATGCCATGTTGTTTCAAAAATGCTGCAGTTCCCTGCGTTGCCATGATTGTGAAGCCCATTTCCACTAGCTTTCGAACCGGCGCAACTGCCTGATCTTTATCTCGATCGGCAACTGAGACAAACACCGAACCACTTTGGGGCAGGCCATCGCGGTAAGCAGCAAGTTGGGACTTAGCAAACGCAGTTCCAAAGTCCACATCGATTCCCATGACTTCACCGGTTGATTTCATTTCAGGGCCAAGCACTGTGTCCACGCCCATAAATCTGGCGAATGGTAAGACTGCTTCCTTAACGCTCACTGCGCTTCCAACTGGTGCATCCCCGCCGTCACCAACTGGGCGCAAGAAGCCTTCCTTGCGAAGGGTTGCAATTGAATCCCCTACTGCAATTCGAGCTGCAGCTTTTGCCAATGAGATACCAGTTGCTTTGGAAACGAATGGCACCGTGCGCGAAGCACGGGGATTCGCTTCGAGTACATACAAAATTCCATTGGCTAAGGCGTATTGCACATTTAGCAGGCCACGTACGCCAACGCCTTTTGCAATTCCCAGAGTTGAAGTTCGGATCCGGTCGATTTCAGCAGCGCCAAGTGTGTAGGGCGGAAGTGAACACGCGGAATCACCCGAATGTATCCCGGCCTGTTCTATGTGCCG
>CAIYGJ010000190.1 GCA_903925705.1 uncultured Actinomycetes bacterium
CATTACAGTTAGTGATGCTAAATCAGCAGAGAATGTTTTTGAGTTACTAATGGGTAGCGAAGTTGCGCCTCGCAAGGACTTTATTATCGATGGTGCTGCAAAACTTGATCGAACCAAGATTGACGTTTAAGACTTCTTAGCGCGACTAACAGCAACTGGTACGCCGCCAACGCCCCAGTCATCAGCGGTAACTTCGTTAATGACGATTCGAACGTTATCTGGATCGGCATCTAATACGCGGATTGCAGCCTCAGAGATCTCTTTAATGAGCGCATGCTTTTGCTCAACACTTCGACCTTCGATTAATTGCACAGTAATGAATGGCATTAGATTCCCTAACTAGAAGTCGTAAGTCTGAAGTTTGCCGGTGTTTACATCAAAGACTGCGCCACCAACGACAACCCCGCTTGCAAGCAGTGGATATGTACGGATACGCATGACATCGGTTTCCAGAGCTTCAATGGGATTGCTTACAGTTCTAAACTCCACGCTGCGCGTATCTACGCCATGTTCCTTAAGAATGGTTTCGTGGATCTCTGGCTCAGTTGCGCTCGCCATTCGGCAGTCGGTGTGTGGCATGACCAAGACTCGGTTTACGCCGAGTAAGAATGTCGCTAAAACTAACGTGCGCAATACGTCATCAGTTACGCGAGCTCCAGCGTTACGCAGGATCTTTACATCGCCTGGACCCATGCCAACGATTGCTAGGGGACTAATGCGCGAATCCATGCAGGTAATAATGGCCAGACCTTGCGCCGCCTTACCGGTTAAGTGGGAACTCTCGAAGTCTTTTTCATAAGCAATATTTGCGGCAAGTACGTCGCTAAAACTATCTTTTGGAAATGGTTGATTAGGCATAAAACTATTCTCCGCCGCCGCTTGAGTGTCCTGGGAAGACCCCTTGGTGTTCATCGATGTAGGGAACTGAGTTGTTAACTGCTAACCCGGCTTCACCAAATCCAACAGAGATCAATGGCACCTTACCTACGTAAGTTGTGATGTCACCTGCTGAATATACGCGTGGCAAATTTGTTTTCATCGTTGTGTCTACCAGAATTCGACGTTTTTCAAGTTCGATACCCCAATTGGAGATCGGCCCGATGTTGGCAATAAAACCAAGCGCTGCAACTAAAGTTTGGGCAGGCAAAGTGCGAGATTCGCCATCTTTGTTTTTGATAGTTACGGATTCAATCCAATCATCGCCTGCAACGCTTTCGACTTCAGAATTAATGATCAGTTCAACGCCCATAGCGCGAACTTGATCAACAGTTGCTGCGTGAGCACGGAAAGTATCGCGACGGTGCACAAGTGTTACTGACTTTGCAATCGGTGCGAGCGAATATGCCCAGTCAAAGGCAGAGTCGCCGCCACCGATGATTACAACATCTTTACCGGCATGGACATCAAGTTTTGGAACGAAGTAAACCAGGCCCTTGCCGACGTATTCATTTCCAGCTGGCAATTCGCGAGGCGTAAAGGATCCAATGCCGCCTGTGATGATGGCAACTTTGGCTTCAATTACAGTTCCTTTGTCGGTAACGACTCGAACTGGACCTGCTTCGCTGGTTTCTAATTCCTCAGCACGTTCACCCAATATAAATGTGGGATTAAATGCGCCAGCCTGCTTCATTAAGCCATCAACTAAGTCGCGGCCTTTAACGGCGGGGAATCCAGCGATATCAAAGATTTCTTTTTCGGGATACATTGCAGTGATCTGGCCACCAGGCTCAGTCAAAACGTCAAGAACAGTTACTGAAAATCCTCTAAAACCAGCGTAATAAGCAGCGTACAAACCAGCAGGACCAGCGCCAATAACTAGGACATCAACCATAATGCCTTAGTTTATCTTTGATTCCTGGTTAACGGTATTCGGCGGTAGATCGCACCCAGAGGCCGTTCACAAGGGCAGTTAAGTCAGCAGCGGTTCCATTGAACACATTCATATCAAGATGATTACGGCCCGTGCCGTTTCCAGGGAAACATAACGTGACATCGACTGGGCACTCACCAGCGCTTGGACTCCACGGGATTCCATACAACTCGCGATCACCCGAGTTTGTGTATTGCCAAAACGTCCAAACGTATGTGCAGTCAGATTGCTTCCAAGCACTTTCATAACAAGGACGACCGTTTAGCCCCTGGCCAACCTGCACTGCGGGATCAGCTGGATTTCCAGGCTGAGCTAACCACAAATGGTAGTTGCGAAATTTGTCTACGGTAACTGGATCTAACAAGTAGCGGGTCGCAAGAAAGTTTCGGTATGAATACATAATTGGTGCTCGACCTGTCGCTGCCTGCATCGCATCTAGCCAGGTAATTGTCCACAGCGTGACTGCTTCGTCCGAGATTTTTGTGCTCACGCCTTCCATGTCGAGGACATAAGGCAAAGTTCTAGTGTCGTAGCCACCGAGATCAGCTAATCGAGTGGAGGCTTGCGCAGCTTGCATTTGAGCGTCAGCGACAATTACTGCCAAGTCTGCAGTTACTGGGATGCGCGCGAAGTGATAGTAGCCAACTAAAATTCCGGCGGCCTTGGCTGCTGGTGCCCAGGTGGTTACATGGGGGATTGCCAACGCATCTTCGGTCAATAGCCCATCGGAACCCTTGATAAACGCGAAACCTACACCTGCGGCTGCCATGCGATTGAAATCTAGAGGTTGGTCAGAGCTTTGCCAGCGGGATAAATCAACACCCAGAATTCTGCCACCAGGGCCAGCCGCGACAATGTTGAGTGGGGCAATGACAACCGTGGTTTGAGATTTTGTAATCTTTGAGCCACTCACTGCTCGAATCGATAATGCAACATTTGATTTAGGTGCCGCAAACGAAGTGGACCATTTTCCAGTCTTTTTACTAGAGCGGACTGTCTTTACGGTTTTCCACTTTTCACCTTTTTTGATCTGAATTCTGACATTGTGACCTTTGAGAATTCCTGAAGTTTTGCCTGATATTGCAATCTTCTTACCGGCAATAACGGAAGATGGAATTCGCTGCATAGAAACTGCCTTCGAGGCTGCTTGAGCTGGCGTGGAAAGCAGTGAAACGGCAATTGCGATTGCAAGTGTTACTGCAATCTTTTTCAAATTAGTCAGTTTCACGGCGCGGCACAAACAGCAGCAACCGGCTTACGAAGTTTTGTTCCAGTGCTATCCCGCTTACCGTTACTGTCTGGAACATCGACTGCAGCGCCCGTTGAGCCACAAGCATGGATTGGACCACTACCTGCAGTTGCAGCTACTAACACATCTTCACCAGATAAGAACTTGTGGCAACGAACTCCGCTCGTTGCTCGACCTTTACCAGGAAACTCAGTTAGTGGAGTTAGTTTCATGGTGTGCGCAGCAGTGCCTGGCAAAGCACCGGCTTCACCACCAACAGTTGCCACCAAACATTCCTCATGAGCATCCACTACTGAACCAAAAATGACTTCGGCGCCTTCGTAAAGGCGAATCCCAACTACGCCACCGGCAGGTCGTCCGGTTGCGCGAACTAGCGAGGCATCAAAATGCAAAAGCTGGGCATCGCTAGTTATTAAAACAACTTCGCCACTTTCGTCTTCGCACTGAATAGCACTGACTAAGGAGTCACCTTCATCGAGGCGAATCACATTCCAGTCACCTGCAGACCCAGGGATGTCGTTGACGACTCGCTTCACAGCGCCAAAGGCAGTGGTTAAGAAAAGTGTTGATTCTGGTTGATCCAATGCCATCAAGGCCAAGGGTGTCTCGCCCTTACCTAAGGTTATGAATTCCTTAAGCGCAGCCCCACCAGCAGCAGAAAGCGCAGCGCCTTCGGCCAAGGCTGGCAAATTCACAACTGATTGGCGAACAACCCGACCAAAACTAGTAACGATTCCGACGTCACCTCTAGCAGTGGTACGTATCATGGATCGAATTGTGTCATGGCTTGTGCGCTTCTTGGCAAACTCCAGTGGAACATCACCCGTCGTGCGCGCTAACAGTCCGGTTGCTGACATCAAAACAAAGCATGGATCGTCAGTAACTTCCAGTGGAATTGGAAGTGCAGCAGAAATGATTCCGTCATCTGAAAGTAATTGGGATCTACGATCATCGCCATATTTATTGGCAACATCAGTTAGCTCTTGACCAACGACTTTACGAAGGCGCTTATCGTTCTCCAGGATGTCCGTTAAGTCAGCGATGATCGTACGCAATTCATCTTGTTCTTTTTCAAGTTCCAAACGCGAGAACTTAGTCAATCGGCGAAGTGGCATTTCTAAAATGTAATTAGTTTGAATTTCAGTTAGATCAAAAACACTCATCAAACGTTCCCGCGCTGCGGCTGTGTCGTCACTGCCACGAATTACTGCGATCACTTCATCGATGTCAAGGATTGCAACAAGGAGTCCATCAACTAGATGCAAACGTTCATTGGCTTTATTTCTGCGGAACTCGCTGCGACGCCGCACAACTTGAAGTCTGTGATCGATAAAGACTTGAAGTAACGGCTTTAGGCCAAGGGTTACCGGTTGGCCATTAACAAGTGCGACGTTGTTGATGTGGAAAGCGTCTTCAAGGGGAGTCAGTTTGTATAACTGCTCGAGAACGGCTTCGGGGTGGAATCCATTTTTGATTTCGATAACAAGTTCAAGTCCAGATTCGTAATCAGTTAGATCGATAACATCTGAGATGCCTTGTAACTTCTTATTGGTTACAAGTTCCTTGATCCGTTCAATTACCCGCTCTGGACCAACTTGGTAAGGCAATTCACGAACAACGATTCCTTGCCGACGTGGCGAAATTTGTTCGATGTCGACTTTTGCGCGGACTTTAAAGCTGCCTTTGCCGACTTCGTATGCTTCTCTAATTCCATCGAGGCCATAAATGATGCCACCGGTTGGCAAATCAGGGCCAGGAACAAATGACATCAATTCATCGAGAGTTGCCTTGGGATGGGCAAGTAAGTGAGAGGCAGCAGCAACAACTTCGCGCAGGTTGTGTGGCGGCATGTTGGTTGCCATACCAACGGCAATGCCAGATGCACCATTTACTAAGAGGTTTGGAATGGCTGACGGTAAAACAGTTGGTTCAAGTTCTCGGCCGTCATAGTTAGGCGCAAAATCAACAGTGTCTTCATCAATTGAATCCACCATTGCACTTGCTGGGCTAGCCAGACGTGCTTCGGTATAACGATAGGCAGCCGGGCCTTCATCGAGGGAACCGAAGTTTCCGTGACCATCAACAAACGGCAGACGTAAGGACCATGACTGCGCCATACGAACAAGTGCGTCATAGATTGCGCTGTCACCATGTGGGTGAAGTTTGCCCATTACTTCGCCCACAACGCGCGCACTCTTTACGTGACCTTTATCAGAGCGAAGTCCCATTGCTGCCATAGTGTGCAAAATTCGGCGCTGAACCGGCTTTAGACCATCGCGAGCGTCTGGTAGCGCGCGAGAATAAATTACGGAGTAGGCGTACTCCAAAAACGAATCTTGCATTTCGTTTGCAACATCGATGTCAACAATTTTGCCCGCGTTGTGTGCAGGTTTCGATGGTGTGGTTTTAGCCATAGTTAAACGAGTTCCTTGCTAACTGCATGAAAAGGTTTCTTATTGGTCATTCGGGCGATGGCCGAACAAGATGTCATCCCACGATGGCGAATCATCAGTAGATGCCACGGGAGCAACCGCTGGTGCCGGCGTTGCAACTGGCATCGGAACTGGCATTGTTGGATGGCCAGGGCCAGCCCAAGCTGGCGGTTCAAGTTCTTCTTCAGGCTCAGAAACCGTAGGCAATCCGACTAAACGTGGCTTTGGCTCTTCAGTTTTTGTTGCTGCGGCATTTACTCCAGCAGCTTCATCAAATAACCAACGAGCTTCGTCATCCAAAGCAACAATGCTTTGCGCTAACGGATCGAAAATCCAACTAGCGATTCCACCACCGCTTCCACTTGCCCAGGAAACTGTCACTGTCCAACGAGCGTCGTCGCGTCGATAGGAATCCCAAACCAAGGTCAAAGTATCAATGCCACGATTAGCAAGTTGCCCGGTTGCTAATTCGCCAAGGATTACCTCACCGTGAGGTCTACGTACTAAAGTTTCCGCGGCTCGTTTTGCCATGTAAGAACGTTCAGCCAAAACTGGCCCGGCGTAACGCTCGATACGTGTTGCATCAACGCCCGCCTCAGAAGCAATCGCCTCTGCAGTTTCGCCGCGGCGAATTCGAGTTTGGATGTCACGAGGGGAGATGCCGGAATCTGTGGTGGTAACTGAAGCGGTGTCGTTGGTGTTGATGCTTCTACGAATGTGATCGTCAACAGCTACGGCGAATTCGCTACCGTCTTCGTCCATGAAAATAAGTTCGAGGTTGTCTTCGGAGCGCCCGACAAAAATTAACTCTTTCATGGTCACCTTTTCTAATACTTATGCCCCTCTAGTTTCGCGGAAAATCCAATAAAATCGGGGTTATTGCGGGGTGTGTCGCGTAACTGTATGCCGAGGCTGGACAATAGCCAAATGACTTCGCAGCCAAGTAATGCATCTTCGACTTCTTTTGACGCACTCATTCGCGAACCCAATCTTGCGCTGGCGATGACTATCGCAACTGGTGCCGGCAGACTGCTTTTGGATAGACCAGATGACCTGGAAGTCCAGACCAAATCAACAGCCACTGATGTTGTAACGCTGATGGATCAAAGCGCTGAAGCGTTTATCGTCAACGAGTTAGGAATTCACCGCCCCAATGATGCGATCTTGGGCGAAGAAGGGGCCAATCAGGCAGGTTCTTCGGGCTTGCAATGGGTCATAGATCCACTCGATGGAACTGTGAATTACCTGCATAAAGTTCCCTTGTGGTGTGTTTCGATCGGATTGATCGAGGAAAACACCGGGCAGGCACTGGCTGGCGTGGTTTATGTACCAGTTTTGGATCAGATGTATATCTCAAGTCGAGGTTTAGGTGCTTGGGTAATCGATCGAGGAACGCCTAGAAAGCTGAAAGTTTCTGACTGCACGGAACTAAGTCAGGCCCTGATGGGAACCGGCTTTGGATACTCCAGCACTCGGCGGGCTAGTCAGGCTCGGGTCTTGCAAGAAGTTCTGCCAAATGTTGCAGACATCCGTCGACTGGGTTCGTGCGCAATTGATCTGTGCCTAGTTGCCGATGGAGTTCTCGACGGGTATTACGAGCGAGGCGTTAACGCATGGGATCATGCAGCAGGTGAACTGATTGCTCGAGAAGCTGGCGCAATATCAAGTGGCCTATTTGGCAATCCGATCGGAAACGACATGATCGTAGTTGCAAATCCAGCAATCCATCGAGACTTAGTTGCAATACTTGAAGCCAATCAAGCAGATCGGGATTAACGTGGCGATTTATTCATTTGGGGAAAAAGTTCCAAACATTCATCCAAGCGCATTTGTTCACCCTGAAGCCGTCATTATTGGTGACGTTTCAGTTGGCGAGATGTCATTCATCGGCCCATGTGCAGTGTTGCGCGGAGATTCAAGTCGCATTGAAATCGGCGCTCGCACTTCCATCCAAGACGGCTCAGTAATTCATTGCACGGCAGAACTGCCAACAATTGTTGGTGACGAGTGCACGGTTGGTCATAACGCGCACTTAGAAGGTTGCACCGTGCAAAGTGGCGCACTAGTTGGTTCTGGTTCTTTGGTTTTGCACAATGCCGTAATTGAATCCGGTGCCTTGGTTGCGGCCGGGGCTGTTGTTCTGGGTGGGACCTTGGTGCCTAGTGGCGCATTGGCTGTTGGGGTGCCGGCCAAAATTAAGGAAGGCGCCGCAGACCCGGAAACTATCGCGTACAGCATAAAAACTTATACCGAAAATGCACGTAGATATCCCTTAGAAATGAAAAGAATCAATTAACCTAGGGGCGGTGCTTGCCGGAAGCGCCTAATGAAGTAAATTCCGACTCGTTGGAATATTCCTTCATAACTAAACCGCTAGGAGATTTAGCTAGTAATGGCAACAGATTATGACGCCCCGAGAAAGACTGACGAAGAGGAAAACGAGGAAAGTCTCGAAAACCTTAAAGCTCAGCACGCCTCGAAGGTAAGTTCCAGTGTTGATGCCGACGAAGCCGATCTCAATGAATCTCTTGAACTGCCTGGCGCGGATCTTTCGGACGAATCAATCACGGTTATGGTCATCCCAAAGCAAGCTGATGAATTCACTTGCTCGCGCTGTTTCTTGGTTCACCATCGCAGCACTTTGGCTAAAGAAGTTAAAGGCCAGCCAGTTTGTACTGACTGCGCTTAAGCAGTCTTAATTAGTGCGACCTGCGCTTAAGCAGTCTTAAATACTTTTCGCACTACTTAGTGCCGCTATCAACAAATCTGGATTTCGCGTAGAAACCTGCCAGTAAGGATGCGGATCCTGTTGGTCTGTAACCTCAACAATTACTGAGCCTCTTATCCCGCCACGTAATTGAAAGTGTGCATTTGAATTTGCGTCGATTGATCTAGCTCGACGTGATTGTTGCTCATCAAGTTTTTGAATTTGGCCAACAAATTGAAGTGGTAACCGAGCGCGTCCAACTCGAAAATTAACTTCGTCAATTTGAATTAATGGCGTGTTTACGATCAGGCCAACTGCAACTGCCAGAGTTGTTGAGGTTGCCACGATTATTCCAAGGGTATTTCCGTAAGCGCGTCCATATGCAATGCCAAGAGATATCGTCATTATGAATGCAAACACCCACATACCAAGGGAAGGCCAAAGCCGTTCTTGGAATACTGGGCTCTTGCCGTCGATACCCTCGGTAGCCATTTAACAACTCACTTTGCCATCTGGGTCACTGCGATAAATGTAACTTAATAGAAACGATACTCTAAAGAACATGGAACGAATTGGTCGCGAGATTCACCCGCTGAGTATCCCAAGCGATGCTCAAATCCCACAACGTCACTTAGACGCCCCAAAACCTGGCGAGACAATCGCCAGCCATTACAACAATTGTTTTGGATGTGGCATTGATCATCCAACAGGACTTCACATTCAAATTGAAGCCGGTGAAGGCATGACTACGCTCGCGGTATTTGAAGTAACTGAACATCACCAAGGTGCGCCAGGGATAGCGCATGGCGGAATTTTGTCACTTGCCTTTGATGAATCTCTCGGGGCAACAAATTGGTTGATTCGGGCACCTGCTGTCACCGCCCACCTTGAAGTTTCATATCGAATGCCAGTCCCAGTTGGTACTCAGGTTTTCATTCAAGCAACTATGCAGGCAATCAGTGGACGCAAAATTTGGTCAACCGCTGAAGGCAGGTTGAACTCTCCGGATGGACCACTTGCGGTGGAAGCAGGCTCGCTATACATGCAGGTACCAATTGAGCACTTCTTGAAACATGGCCGTCAGCAAGACCTAGCCAAGGCTGCAGGCGATGAAAATGCACTCAACTATGTCAAGAAGTTAGATATCGCGCCATGAGTCACGTGAAAATCGAATTCAAGCTACTCCATGAATTAGCGCAGGCTCCCAAATACGCCCATGACGGTGATGCTGGCGCTGACTTAGTTTGCATTGAAGATGTCACTTTGGCACCCGGGGAGCGATTACTTGTCCCAACCGGTGTTGCAATAGCGCTACCAGCTGGTTATGTCGGCTTAGTTCATCCGCGTTCGGGGTTGGCTAATAAACATGGAATCGGAATTGTTAATACGCCAGGCACGATTGATTCTGGATATCGCGGCGAATTAAAAATTTGCTTAATCAATTTGGATACAACTGAAACCGTAAATCTCCCCGCCGGAAGTCGAATTGCACAACTGATAATCCAGGAAGTAACAACTGCAAATTTTATTCAAGTGGATGACCTCGATGACACTGAGCGAAGTGATAAAGGTTTTGGTTCGACAGGTATCTCAACATGACGCAGGGGCCGCTGGAATTCCATGCTCATCTAGATACAAGTTCAATGCTTGATCTTGGTGCATTGTTTTTGCCAAACATCCCTGGACTTGAAGTGCATCTAGATTTAGATCCGCGATCAGGAATTGGTAAGTCTGTTTCCTTGCACTTAAATATGACAATTGCTGAAGTGCAAGTTTTTGCAGCTGCCGCCAATGAAGATCCGTGGGCTTACATGCGCGATGCGATTGTCTCAGGACTGCGCGAACAAAAGGTAGATTGCACAATCGAAATGGGACGGTTCGGTACTGAGATCCATGCCATCATGCCAACTGTTGATTTGGATGGAAATGCACATGTGCAACCAGTTCGCTTTGTAGGTGTTCGTGGATCACGCTGGTTAGTTCGAGTAGTAATTAGCGGTGATGGTGCCCTCGCTCATGCAGATCTAGATGCGAATGCGTTACATGAGATCGACGAGGTGCTTGCCAATTTGGTAATCAACCGTGGGGACGATCCTTTGCCACCGGGTGAAAGGTTGGCACTTCGAAGCCCAGATGAGCTAAGTGATGAAACCGTACAACCTAGAACGCCAGACTCAAGTGATAACTTCAACTTTGGCAATTTTCACATCCAGCTCTAAGTGTGGATGAGTAAATATCGAAATTAACTGGCTACAGTAATAAGGTGAGCAACCCCGATCCGGAACCAACCGAAGAGCATTTAGTTGCCGAAATCAAGGATGATTCGGAGCTATTAGCAAAAGCCCTTGGTGGCTGGACTGGCGTTATTGATTCAGGTCTGCCATTTGTGATTTTCACAGTTGTCTATTTATTAACCGATAGAGATCTGGAAACAACGCTTTACGCATCGGTTGGGACTGCCGCGGTGATTGCTGTTTTGCGCTTAGTTCGCCATCAACCGTTACAGCAGGTTGCATCTGGGGTTATCGGCATTGCGATTGCAGCATTCCTGGCACAGCGAACCGGTAACGCGGACAATTTCTTCCTTCCTGGAATCATCACCAATGCGGTTTATGCCAGTGCTTGCTTAATAAGTATCGCAATCCATAAACCTTTGTTGGGTTACATCATTGAAGCAATGCGCGGACGGGACATGTCATGGGTTAAGGATCACGAAGCTCATCGCTTGTTCAGCACGATCACTTGGCTGTGGGCATTAATTTTTGGAGTTCGAGTAGCAATTATGTTCCCGCTGTTTTTGCTAGGTCAGACTGCAGCGCTTGGTACTTTAAAGATTCTTTTGGGCTACCCACTTTTTGCACTAGGAATATTTGTCACATTCAAACTTTTAGGCAGAGCAAAGAATTTGGATGGAGTTAGCAACGATGGAGCCTGACGTAGTTAAAGTCGGTGATGTTGTTGAACTGAAGATTGACAAAGTTGCAAATGGCGGATTTTGTATTGCTCGATTTAATGGTCAAGTCGTCTTTGTGCGTCACGGAATTCCTGGTGAGACCGTAAAAGCAGAAGTTACTGACATCAGCAAGAAGTTTTTACGGGCTGATGTTGTTGAAGTTTTGGAATCTAGTCCGCATCGGGTAGTCGCACCCTGTAGTTATGCAGGCGCATGTGGCGGATGTGATTGGCAGCATGTCAGCATCGCTCATCAACGCAGCCTAAAGAGCGAAGTAGTTCGCGAACAGCTTTCACATCTGGGTGGGATCACGCACGTTAATGGGAAACCAATTGCGGATTTCGAAGTTATTGCACTTAGCCCTAACGAAGATGGATTGCGATGGCGAACTCGCAATCGATATGCGCGAATAGGTGAGGTATCTATTGGCATGAAAATGCCTCGGTCACACACCGTGATTGAAATTGATGACTGCCTAATTGCCGTTGAAGGCTCAGTGCAACTGGCGCAAGAAAAGATCCATTTAGGCCGTGGCGACATCAGTACAGCGCAAAGCTCTACCGGCCAGCATGTTGTAGTTGATCAACGCGGTGGTCCTTGGCTTGATGAAACAGTTGGCGATAGAAGCTGGCGCATTCACGCTGGATCGTTCTGGCAAGTGCACAAAGATGCACCCGAAGTTTTTGTTGAGACGGTTCGAAGGTTTGCAAATTTAAAGCCAGGAGATAAGGCATTAGACCTTTATGCCGGTGCCGGACTATTTGCAGCCAGCATTGCCGCAGATGTTACGGAAAAAGGTGAAGTTGTAGCAGTTGAATCAGTTATTGATTCGATGCGAGATGCCCGCAGATCCTGCAGTGACTTGCCTCAGATGGATTTGATAACTGCCGATGTATCAAAGTGGATCACCCAAATTGATGAGGATTTTGAAGTTGTCATTCTGGATCCACCAAGAGCTGGGGCGGGCCAGGACGTAATCACTGAGTTGGACCGGATTGCCAAGCGCGCCATCGTGTATGTGGCTTGTGAGCCAAGTGCGTTGGGTCGGGACGCCAAGTATCTCGCAGATGCCGGTTGGTCCATGACCCAACTAGTTGGCCTTGATGCTTTCCCAATGACGGGGCATGTCGAGTGCATCGCACTCTTTGAACGCTTTTAGCCTCCGGCGGAAGAATTTTCTAAGTTATTGGCGTAGAATCTATCTTGACGTCAAGATACTTTAGGAGCTTCGTGAGTAGCCTCAATTCATTCCAGGCCCAATCTGAACTAGTTGTGGATGGGCAAACATTCACAATCTTTCGATTAGATGCATTGCCTGGTAGTGAACGCCTTCCGTTTACGCACAAAGTTCTCTTAGAAAACTTACTGCGCACCGAAGACGGTGCAAATGTAACCGCAGCGCAGATTCAAACTCTGGCTAATTGGGACGCTCAAGCCGAGCCAACCGATGAAATCCAATTCACGCCTGCGCGCGTGATCATGCAGGACTTTACCGGTGTTCCTTGTGTCGTTGACTTAGCAACTATGCGTGAAGCCTTTACTGAATTAGGCGGCGATCCGAATCGTATTAACCCACTTGCGCCAGCAGAACTCGTAATCGACCACTCGGTTATTGCTGACTTCTTTGGCAACTCTGCTGCTGCAGATAAAAACGTAGAACTTGAATACGAACGCAATGGTGAACGATACAAATTCTTGCGTTGGGGTCAAGATGCATTTGATGACTTCAAGGTCGTCCCACCGGGCACCGGCATTGTTCACCAAGTAAACATCGAAGCACTTGCTCGAGTTGTGATGGTTCGAAATGGCATGGCTTACCCAGACAGCTGCGTTGGAACTGACTCACACACAACTATGGTCAACGGACTTGGAGTCTTAGGTTGGGGAGTTGGCGGCATTGAAGCCGAAGCTGCAATGCTAGGTCAACCTGTTTCCATGTTGATTCCACGCGTTGTTGGATTCAAGCTGTTCGGACAAATGCAGCCAGGCACTACTGCAACAGATTTAGTTCTCACAATCACTGAAATGCTTCGCAAGCACGGAGTCGTGGGCAAGTTTGTTGAATTTTATGGCGAAGGCGTTACTGCTGTTTCCTTGGCTAATCGCGCAACCATCGGAAACATGAGTCCAGAGTATGGTTCAACTGCAGCGATCTTCCCGATCGATGAAGAAACTTTGAACTACATGCGTTTGACCGGCCGGCCAGAAACACAACTTGCACTAGTTAAGGCTTATGCCCAAGAACAAGGTCTATGGCACAACCCAGCAATTGAGCCAGTTTATTCCGAATACATTGAACTTGATCTTGGTTCGGTTAAGCCATCAATTGCAGGACCTAAGCGGCCACAGGATCGCGTTGAGCTTTCTAATGCTGCGCCAGCTTTTGAATCAGCGGTGCAGAC
>CAIYGJ010000191.1 GCA_903925705.1 uncultured Actinomycetes bacterium
AGACTTTTAATGGATTCCAGTCTTCGAGCCATGGAGTTTTTACCACCGGCGGTGTTTTCAATCAGGACTGGAACTTTCATATCTAACTGAGCCAAGGCTTTAACCCAGTTATCAATTCCAGCTTGTGGGTCATCACCGTCAGTTACATGGCCGCCATGAACAATGACTGCCTTGGCTCCTACTGCGGCCGCTGCATCAACATCCGTTTGGAGCAATTTACGGCTTGGGATTCGAACTTTGTTATTGGTGGTAGCCACATTGATGATGTATCTAGCGTGAACGTAGATACCGATACCTGCAGCTTCGGAACTGGCCTTTAGGCCCTGGGCTCCATCAGCATGGGGGAAAATCGATCCTTTCCAGCCCTGGGGATCTGCCAGAAAAATCTGGATATGGTCTAGTCCAAGCTCCTTGGCTGCGGCGATTGGATCATCGCCTCCGACATGTGACCCAATTGCTAAATTTCCCATGAATTAAGGGTACTTGGCTTGGTATCACTGGGTTTGCCCGCCCAATCAAACCCAGGTCTAGCTGGCTCAGCACCTGTGCACAAGGTTTTTTGGGCTAGGAAAAATGCCCTAGACTAAAGGTTCTTGATCCCTCCTGCCACGGAAAGACCGTGGCCGATTAGTCCACAGGAGGTGGGTATCAGTATGCGTCACTACGAAGTTGTAGTAATTCTCGATCCCGAGCTCGAAGAGCGAACAGTTGCACCATCACTAGATGCGTTTCTTAACGTAGTCAAGACCGATGGCGGCACAGTTGGCAAAGTCGATATCTGGGGTCGTCGCCGCTTGGCTTACGAAATCAATAAAAAGGGTGAAGGAATCTACGCCCTACTAGACATCAATTGCTCATCAGCAGCAGTTGCTGAACTCGATCGTCAGTTGGGACTTAATGAATCAGTGCTTCGCACTAAAGTCATGCGTCTCGACGTGAAGTAGAGGTCCGTCATGGCACAAGGAGACGTAGTAGTAACAGTTATTGGAAACCTAACCGGTGACCCAGAACTGCGCTTTACTCCAAATGGCCAGGCTGTCGCATCATTCACAGTTGCTTCAACAACTCGAATGCTCGACAAAGCGACCAATGAATGGAAAGACGGCGACACATTATTTTTGCGTTGCAGCGTCTGGCGTCAATATGCCGAGAACGTAGCCGAATCATTAACAAAGGGAACTCGCGTTCTAGTTACCGGCCGCTTGAAGCAGCGTTCATATGAAACTAAGGAAGGCGAAAAGCGCACCGTAGTTGAAATGGATGTCGATGACGTCGGTCCAGCTCTACGTAATGCCACTGCAAAAGTAAGTCGGGTTGCACGTACCGACAGCGGATACAGCGGCGGCGGAGCAGCAGCACCATCCGAAGATCCTTGGGCCGCACCAGCGCCTGCAGGAGACGAACCTCCGTTCTAACGAACGATCCCATCCAACTCAACATTTGTTGAACAACCATTCCGGATAGAACCGGGCTTCCAGAGGAGCACCACAATGGCTAAGCCACCAATTAAGAAATTCAAGCCGAAGGTTTGTGCATTCTGCGGTAAAAATGCTGCAGCAATTGACTACAAAGACATTCCAACCTTGCGTAAGTTCATTTCTGATCGCGGCAAGATTCGCGCTCGTCGAGTAACAGGTAACTGCACTCAGCACCAGCGTGATATTGCAAACGCAGTAAAGAACGCTCGCGAGATTGCATTACTTCCATACACATCAACAGCGCGATAAGGGGAGATGACTTATGAAACTTATTTTGACTCAAGAAGTCACCGGCCTTGGTAGTGCCGGCGATGTTGTAGATGTGAAGCCAGGATTTGGCCGTAACTTTCTAGTCCCACAGGGTCTTGCAACAGCATGGACTCGCGGCGGCGAAAAGCAAGTTACTCAAATCAAGCGCGCCCGCAACAAGCGTTCAGTACGCGATCTAGATCATGCATTGGAAATCAAAGCAGCTCTTGAAGCCGCTCCAATCGTGATTTCAGCTCGTGCTGGCAGCGAAGGACGCCTATTTGGTTCCATCACTGTGGGAGATATTGCTTCTGCTATACGCGTTGTTGACGTTGATAAGCGCAAGATTGTTCTTGCCTCACCAATCAAAACAGCCGGTCGTCATGAAATCACAGTTCGCCTACATGCAGATGGTTTGGCGACTGTTGCTCTTGATGTACGAGGTAGCAAGAAGTAGCAAACTGTCATAAAGAATGCCCACGATTTATCGTGGGCATTCTTTTTCATTAATGATTATTGTTGAGTAAGTTTTGTATTCGCTGGATGTCTAAAGTTGTGCGAGAATTGGGCCATGACTTCAACAATGACTTTGCATACAAATCACGGTGATATCAACATCAACATCTTTGATAATCACGCACCAAAGACCGTAAAAAACATTCTCGGCTTAGCTGATGGTTCAGTCGAATGGACACATCCAGCAACCGGCGAAAAATCTACTACTCCGATCTATGACGGAACTATCTTTCATCGCATCATTCCTGGTTTCATGATTCAAGCTGGTGACCCACTCGGTCAAGGTACCGGAGGTCCTGGATTCAAATTTGAAGACGAACCACATCCAGAATTAGTTTTTGATCGCCCATACCTACTTGCAATGGCAAATGCTGGACCGAATACAAATGGATCACAGTTCTTCATCACCGTTGCACCAACTACATGGTTGAACTTCAAGCACACAATCTTTGGTGAAGTTGCAGATCAAGCTGGTCGCGATGTTGTCGATGCAATTGCAAACGTGCCAACTGGACAAATGGATCGCCCAGTTAATGACGTAGTAATCGAAAGCGTTACTGTCTCTCGAGGTTAAGCGTGAGCAACACTTGTTTTCGCCATACCGATAGCGAGGCTTACGTATCTTGCGGTCGCTGTGATCGCAAGATATGTCCTGACTGCATGATTAGCGCGCCTGTTGGATTTCAATGTCCCGAATGTGTTGGATCCGCAAACGTGGCGGTTCCGAAAACGAAATTTGGTGGCTCATTTAACTCAGTTCCAAAAGTCACCCGCGCAATTCTGGTTATCTGTGTTGGCATTTTTGCGCTGTCGTTAGTTCTCGGAAGCTTTGCTATGGCCTTTGGAATGATTCCAGCAGCAATTGCACAGGGTGAATGGTGGCGGTTAATTACTTCAACTTTGCTGCACGGCAGCATTTTGCATTTGTTGTTTAACATGTATGCGCTTTATTGGCTTGGCCCACAACTTGAACTATCTCTCGGGCACTCACGTTTTGCAGCGCTATACATTTTGTCTGCACTAGGTGGTTCCGTAGCTTCGTATTGGTTTTCGGATATAAACACAGTTTCAGTAGGTGCCAGTGGGGCAATCTTTGGTTTGATAACAGCAACAATTGTTATTGGTCGCCAAATGCGTACCGATGTTTCGCAGCTAGTGGTCCTACTTGGTATCAACGTTGTGATCGGATTTGCACAACCTGGCATAGATTGGCGAGCGCACTTTGGCGGCGCTATCACTGGCGCCGCTATTGCAGTTATCTACACCAAAGGCACCAGGCTTAACCGGGATCAAATCCATCGAATTGGATTGTCTGGAATTTTTGCAGTTTTAGTCCTGGCCACCTTGGCCAGAAATGCCCAAGTTTCTGCCTTACTTGGCGTTTAACTCTTGGTGATCGTTTGAATTTGCAAGCCGCTAAAAATACCGTGCCCCGCAGAAATACGGTGCCCTTGAAAAATACAGGTAAGGTTTAAGCATGCCTAAGTCAAAGTTACGCAAAACTAAAGAACCTGCATATACGCCACCACCGGCCAAGGTGCCAGAGTCATTTAAGGTCGGAAATCCAGTCTGGCTAGCTCCAGTAATGGTGACAATGTTCATCCTGGGACTGCTGTGGATAGTGGTGTTCTACCTTGTCGGTAGCCAAGTGCCAATTATGTCCGATTTAGGCAATCTAGCTAATGTGCTCATTGGGTTTGCCCTTATTGGCATTGGGTTTGCACTAGCCACTCGCTGGAAGTAAATGACATGGGTGTAATTCCTCCCCAGCGGTGGATAACCCTGTGGATAAGTAAATGAGAAGTCTTTCAAAACGGACTAAAACCACCCTAGTAACGGGGGCGGCCGCGCTTGCCGGCTTCCTTTTCATAGCTAGCGGAATTACCGCAGATGGTACTAATTTGCGCACCGGAGGTCTGGAGGATCTGCGCAGCTTAGTTCTGGATCGGGCCAACAAAGTCGGGGTTTTGCAATCCAAAGTGGATACTTTAGCCACTGAAGTTAATGATCTTTCGATTACCAAAGTTGATCCCGCGTTAAGTTCGCAAATCAGCCAGCTAGAACAAGCAACCGGCCTCACACCAATTTCCGGCTCGGCACTACGGATTTCACTTGATGACGCGCCGCGCGACCCTGGGACACCACTTCCAACTGGAGTCGTTCCAGATGATTTAGTAGTGCATCAACAAGATGTCCAGTCAGTTGTCAATGCAATGTGGCGCGGTGGCGCAACTGCAGTCCAAGTTATGGATCAACGAATAATCAGTACGACGGCAATTCGCTGCGTGGGTAACACGTTGCTTCTACAAGGACAGGTTTATTCGCCACCATTTATTGTTACTGCAATCGGAAACACTCCAGAATTGCAGCAGGCACTTAATGACGAGCCTGGCGTTACTTTGTATCGCGAATACGTGAAGAGGCTAAATCTTGGTTGGGATGTTTCTATCTTGAACCAAACGACGATTCCAGCCTGGCAAGGATCTATCGAGCTTCCTTAGTTTTGAAAAGTTTGCAAACTTAATTAGGAATTACTGGTTGCAAGCCTTGCGCCAAATTGCGAGCGTCAAGATCACCACATCGGACTAACCATTCGGCTAACATTTTGTGGCCACCTTCAGTTAAAACTGACTCGGGATGAAATTGCACGCCTTCAATGTCAAAAGTTCTATGGCGCAAGGACATGATCACGCCATCTGCGGTTTCACTTGTGATTTCCAATTCAGCAGGCACGGTATCTCGTTCTACGGCTAATGAGTGATACCTCGTTGCAGTAAATGGCGAAGGCAAATCTGCCAGCACACCTTGCTTATGATGAAACACTTGCGAAGTTTTACCATGTAACAATTCGGGTGCTCGAGAAACCGTTGCACCAAATGCTTCGGCGATGGCTTGATGACCAAGGCAAACACCAAAAATCGGAACTTGGCCACCTAATTCTTTTACGATATCGATGCACACACCAGCATCTGCCGGAGTACCAGGGCCAGGTGAGAGTAAAACTCCGTCGTAATCTCGGGCCTGTTCAACAGTGACTTCGTCATTGCGCTTAACATCCACTTTGGCACCTAGCTGCGCTAAGTATTGAACGATGTTAAAAACGAAACTGTCGTAGTTGTCGATTACTAAAATTCGTGTCACAAGAGTCAGTCTAAGAGTGTTAAGGAGTAGTAGGAACTGCTGTAGGGCAAACTCCATCAGCTGGAACAGGTGATCCATCTGGACATAAAACTGCAACAGGAGCAGAAGCCACAGTGAGGGTCACAATCGATCCCTTAACTGCCAACTCTTTTGCATTTGGAGACTGAGACAACACAGTGCCCACAGCCACGGTTGCATCTACTTGCTTAACAATGTCTACTAAGAAACCAGCATTTACCAGAGTATTTTTGGCCTGCGTTTCATTCTTACCAACAACATCCGGTATCGGTATCTTGCCATTAGAAACCGTCACGCTGATGAGTGTTCCAATGTCCACCACAAAATTGGCTACAGGATCCTGTTCCAAAATCGTGCCTTCTGGTTTATCACTATCGACAGGCGTTACCCGTCCCAGAAGCAGCTTTGCCTCGGTTAGTACTAGGCGAGCATCATCTATCGATGGAAGATTCACTAAATCAGGAACGGGCACTTGGTCTTTACCTGCGGAAACAATTAAGTTAACGGCTTGCCCAGCTTCAATTAACTCTCCAGCAGCTGGATCCTGACCGATGATTTCTCCCTTAGGCACATTGTCATCTGCTTGTGGAGTTTCAGTTCCAACACTTAGACCAATTTCAGTCAGAGCCAGTTTGGCCTCATCTACGGTTTTAGATTTTAGGTTTGGGGTTGTTACTAAAGTCTGACCCGGTCCGAGTAGTTGACTGCCCACAAAGATTAGTAGCGCTGCGGATACAACAGTGGCGATGGTAACTGTCACCCACTTTTTCCGGCTGCCTTGTTTAGTTGCGGTAGCGACAGCTGTGGTCGTTACGGAAGCAGTATTTGTCAATGGCAATACCGTCGTTGAACCCAGATCAGCGGTAACTGGGGAACTGGCTGGCCTGTTTGAAATTGGCAATCCTGCAATTGCTCTTTCAATATCAAAGCGCATTTCTGCCGCTGTTTGATATCTGTTGGCAGGGGACTTTGTTAACGCTGTCATTGTGATTGCATCTAGCGTCGTGGGAATTGAAGGATCAATTGAAGAAGGAAGTTTCGGCGCTTCATTTACATGTTGATATGCAATAGAAACAGGAGAGTCACCATTGAATGGTGGACTACTTGTTAGAAGTTCGTAAAGCACACAGCCTGTTGAGTAAATGTCGCTACGGGCATCAACGGATTCACCCCGAGCTTGTTCTGGAGACAAATACTGCGCAGTTCCCATAACAGCGCTAGTTGCAGTTACGGAGGTTGCCGCATCACTCATAGCTCGGGCAATACCAAAATCCATAACCTTGGCATCGCCATGAGCGTTAATCATCACGTTTGCAGGCTTAATGTCACGATGGACAATTCCATGGCGGTGTGCATAATCAAGAGCAGCAAGTACGCCAGCAATAACTTCAAGTGCCCGCTCAGGCAAAATTCGAGGACCATTGTTCAACATATGGCGCAACGTAACGCCATCTACGTATTCCATGACGATGTAAGGAATGCTTACTTGATTGACACCATCCGAGATTAAATCTTCACCCGTGTCATATATGGCGACAATGTTTGGATGATTTAGGCCAGCGGCAGATTGGGCTTCACGACGGAATCTTTCCTGGAACATCGGGTCGCGCGCTAAATCGGGACGTAAAACCTTTATCGCTACGCGGCGATTTAGTCGTCGATCCGTACCTTCATATACTTCGGCCATGCCGCCACG
>CAIYGJ010000192.1 GCA_903925705.1 uncultured Actinomycetes bacterium
CAGCGCATCAACGCTGCAGCTCGTGCCAACGGCATGACCTACAACCGTTTGATCCAGGGTCTAAAGCTTGCTGAAATCGAAGTCGATCGCCGCATGCTTGCAGAGATGGCAGTTAATGACCCAGCAACGTTTGCGTCATTAGTACAAACTGCTGCAAAAGCATTGCCTGCTGAAGCTGCACCAAAGGCTTCTGCCTAATCGTGCAATCAAGCGAAGTTCTAACGAACGTGCGCGCGCCGAAAGTGGCGCGCGCACGTCGTCTTTTAAAGCGTGGCTTTAGAGAATCTGATGGCCTGTTTTTGGCCGAGGGACCCCAAGCTTGTCGCGAAGCTGCGCTAGCGGGCAAAGTAAAAGAACTGTATTTAACCCAAGAAGCCTTTGATCGTTACGCCGAGATTGTTGCAGCTATTGAAGAATCCGGCGCTGAAATCACAATCTGCACTGAAGCCGTAATTGAACAATTCAGCAGCACTGTTTCACCACAGGGTATGACTGCAGTTGTGAAAATGTGGGATCAAGATCCAACAAAGATTTTCACAAGCAATACGAAACTAGTTGTCGCACTTACTGCCGTCCGAGATCCTGGAAATGCTGGTTCTGTCATTCGAGTTGCGGATGCCGCTGGCGCCCAAGGTGTTGTCATGTCCAACGATTCAGTTGATCTGTTTAATCCAAAAGTAGTTCGTGCATCAGTCGGATCACTTTTCCATCTGCCGATTTCCATTGGACAGGAACTGACTGAAACCATTGCTTCAGCCCGAGCAGCAGGGATGCAAGTTCTTGCTGCAGATGCAAATGGCGTTTCTCTCTACGGCGGCGTTGATTTAGTGAAACCAACATTGTGGGTCTTTGGCAATGAAGCCTGGGGGATTCCGCCTGAAGTATTAGCCCTTGTTGATGAGGTAGTAAGCATCCCAATTTATGGTCAAGCTGAATCGCTTAATTTAGCAACGGCGAGCGCTGTTTGTTTGTATGCCAGCGCGCAAGCCCAGAACGCTTAAAGCGATAAATATCGCGTTACCTAGAGCGCGCAAGTAGTCTTAAACCGTTACCAAAATTTCAGGAGTTTTAGTTTGTCTGCCTCAACAGTTCGCGTTGGATTACTTGCCTATGGAGCCATTGGAGACGAGCACAACAAAGCAGTCCTTGCTACTCCAGGGATGACACTTACCGCAGTTTGCGACACCAATGCTGAGCGGCTCGACGCTGCATTATTGATTTCCCCAGATGCAAAAACCTTTGCTGATGCAAATGACATGTTGAGCTCAGGCGAGATAGAACTCGTTGTAGTTTCCACACCACCTAATAGCCACTACGACTGGGCAAAGAAGGCGCTGTCACAGGGCATCCACGTTGTACTAGAAAAGCCGATGGCTCTAACCACAGAGCAATGCGATGAATTAATGGCATTGGCAAAAGCATCCGAATTGCTTCTAGTCGTTTACCAGAATCGACGTTACGATCTTGATTTCCTAACCATGAAGCAGCTAATCGATGCTGGCGAAATTGGCGAAGTTTTCCATTACGAAAGTTTTGTTGGTGGTTACTCAAAGCCTTGTTCGTATTGGCATTCTGATGCCGACGTTTCTGGCGGCGCAATCTTTGACTGGGGTAGTCACTTCATCGATCAAATCTTGGCAATCGTGCCGTCACAGGTCGCCCACGTCTCTGGTCTAAATCAAAAGCGAGTTTGGGATCACGTAACGAATGCCGATCACGCTCAAGTCACAATCAATTTTGCCGATGGCGTACTTGCAACGTTTGTAAATTCAGATCTAGCTGCAGCTCGCAAACCTAAGTTTTTTGTTCTTGGCACCAAGGGCGCAATTGTTGGCAACTGGGATACTTCAGCTGGAGATTCAGTTGCTGACTTGCCGGCAATCATCACGCTAACTCGCGCAGATGGCAGTTCGGAAGTTATTCCGTTCGTTTCAGTTGAACCATTTTTGTTCCACGCATCACTTGCAAAGTTCCTGGCCGATGGCACCCCGATGACTGTTGAAGCAACGCAATCCCGCGATGTTGTTGCAATCATGCAGGCTGCCGAAGAATCAGCGCTTAAAAATGGAATCCCAGTAAGTCCAAGCCTGCTTCGCTCATGACAATTAAGTGGGGTTTTCTTGGAGCTAGTTGGGTGGGCTCAACTGCTTTAGTTCCTGCCGTTACTGATGCAAAGAACGCCACTCTCTACGCAGTCGCAAGTCGCGATCCAGAACGATCCCAGAAACTAAATCCCGCGAAGGTTCACGCAACATACGAGGATCTCATTTCTGACCCTGCTGTTGATGCGGTTTACATATCCTTGGCAAACCATTTGCATCTTGAGTGGGCAACTAAGGCACTCAACGCTGGCAAACATGTTTTATGCGAAAAGCCGCTAGCTACAAGTCATGCTGAAGCGAAGTTAATGTCGGATGCGGCAATCGCAAATGACAAGTTGTTAGTTGAGGCTGTTTGGACTCGTTGGCATCCACGCTTTGAGCGAATGGTCGAATTAGTTCG
>CAIYGJ010000193.1 GCA_903925705.1 uncultured Actinomycetes bacterium
AGCGCGTCGTAGCCAGTTAAATACCTAAGGTCTGCGCCGGGTGTCACGAAGATTACATCATGATCTGTCTTGGCTAAACGCGAGGCCACGCTTGCAATACGTTTCTTATGCATGTCCGACATGAACCTAGACTACCCACTCGATGTTTAGAGTCTTGAGAAATCTCTTTACCTGACGTTCGATCCCCCAGGCATCAGTGAGCTCTAAAAGGCTCTCGGAGTCTCTAACTTGTTTTGGACAACTCAAATTCTTAGGTAGTTTTGCAGTGGTCTTTACTCGTACTACCTTGCCAGCCGCTTTCATGTAAGCCTGGCTCTCTAACAAATTCCGCCGCACAGCTGGGGCCAACGTAACTTCTGGACTTTTAGCAGCCGAAATCAAGCCAGTCACATCCTGGTGTTCGAGAATCAATTTCGCGGCTGTTTTTTCGCCAATTCCTTTTACGCCTGGCAACCCATCGGACGGGTCGCCGCGTAACATCGAGAAATCAGCATATTGAGCTCCGTTAACTCCATAACGTTCTACAAGGTAGGCGTCGTTAACGATCTCAAGCTTTTTCACGCCTTTGGTTATTGAGACAACGCGAACATCAGTTTTGTCGCTAACTAACTGGAATAGATCTCGGTCTCCCGTTACTACATCGCAAGGTGCTTTGGCCTTTTCTACCAAGGCACCCAGAACATCATCAGCTTCGTGACCAATCTGTCCAATTCGTGGAAGACCAATTGCATCCAGGATCATGGAGATCGCGCCAATTTGTGGTGACAAAGCATCAGGAATCACTTCGAACGCCGCATCAAGTTGGTCTGAAACTTCTTCGTCAACACGATGCAACTTGTAGCTGGGTATCAAGTCCACTCGCCATTGCGGGCGCCAATCGTCATCCCACGCAAAAACAACTTGATCAGGTGGAAATTGCTTTGCGATTGCGCTAACCATGTCGAGAAAGCCGCGTACCGCTCCGGAAGGCGTACCATCTGGTGCAGTGATGCTTTCTGGAACTGCAAAGAATGCTCGATAGTAAAGTGTGGCCGTGTCGAAGTAAAGGTTTCGAGTCGAGACTTCTGCTCTATCAGCGGCTTTTACCATGCGACTATTCCTCGATTAACTAAGTCACTTGATGCGCGCGCTGCACTTGCTACCTTCGGATCCTCACTCGCAAGTGAAATCTGTCCCAACAAATCAATTACTTGCTTACTCCACCTGACAAAATCTCCAGCTTGCAAATCCGAGTTGCGCAGGACTCGAGAAATTGATTGACCCCTAGCCCACTTCAGTGTTAGCCATACAAATCCAGGATCCATGTCACGCAAACTATCCATACGATGTTGCGTCTCGATTTCTTTAAGCTCGCCCCATTTGTAAACCATCTCAGTTAGCGCAATGCCTAAGCTGCCATCGGGGATGTTCTGAGAATCACGATCGTCATCTCGTCTCGATTCGTAAACCAAGGTGCTGACCGCGCTAGCCATCTGTTCTGGGGTCAGTTCGTTCCAGACACCACTGCGCAGACATTCAGCAGCAAGAAGGTCTAGCTCACAATAGATTCTGCCTAAAATGGCACCGGCCTCAGTAACAACGTGATTTGAATCCTGACGTTCAAGGTATTTGAGTTCAGTTAATACGTCGCAGATACGATCAAATTCCTTCGCAATTGAACTGGTTCTATTTGCTACTCGCGATTCCAGTTTTTCAATTTCCCGCTGTGTGGAATAGATACGCTCATGCCAACGCACATGTTCTTCACGGTCGCTGCACCCATGACATGAATGCGCTCGAATGGCCTTCCTGAGTCGCGACACCTCAACATCTGCTTGAGATTCGCTATGGGAGGCTCGCTCAATACGTGGTGCATTTCTAGATATGTCTGCGATTTGGTCAACTAGCCAATTCCGGGTTTTTGGCGATCGAGAATCAAACGTTGCTGGAATTCGAATTCGGCCGATCACACGACCTTGATCACCGACATCGGTGTACCCGAGTCGCTTAACCACACGAGACTGAGACATAACTCTTGGTCGAGGGTCATCCGCATCACGTGCTTCATCCAGTACAACGTACAGCGTGCTGGAGCGTCTATCCGAATCAACTACGATCACATCTCCACGTTCAACTTCGTTTAGAAAATTCGTTGCTGCGTGACGACGCTCGCGCACTCCATCGCGCTTAGTATCTTTTTCCAAATTTGAAAGCTGACGTCGCAAACTCATGTAACTTGCAAAGTCTCCTAGATGGCACTCCATTGCTTCCTGATAGCCATCAATCGCAGATTCATTTCTACGCATTTGTGTCGCCAGGCCAACTACGGAGTTGTCAGCCTGAAATTGGGCAAACGATGATTCCAGCAATTCTCTGGCTCGATGTGTGCCAAATTTTCCAATCAAATTTATAGCCATGTTGTACGAAGGCTTGAAACTAGATTTCAGCGGATAAGTTCTCGTACTTGCAAGACCAGCCAATGAATCGGGATCCAGTTCGTTGTGCCACACAACGATGGCGTGACCTTCAACGTCGATTCCCCTTCGACCTGCACGCCCTGTCAATTGGGTGTATTCCCCCGCTGTAACTGGCGCGTGGACAGAGCCATTCCATTTAGTCAGTTTCTCTAGTACAACACTTCTAGCTGGCATGTTTATTCCTAGGGCCAGAGTTTCGGTTGCAAACACCACTTTGACTAAACCCTCTTGAAAGAGCTGCTCCACAACTACTTTAAAAGCAGGTAGCAAGCCTGCATGGTGCGCTGCAATACCTTTTTCTAGACCTTCACACCACGAGGCGAAGCCAAGCACTCGAAGCTCCTCCGAACTTGCATCGGGAAAGTGCGCGTCCACAACACCACGGATTAGCAACTGTTCCTCGGGGGTAGTTACCCGCAATCCACCTGCAAGACATTGAGCAACTGCATCGTCACACGCAGCGCGTGAAAAAATAAACGTGATACTAGGTAACAAGCCAGCTCGATCAAGTTCTTCAATTACTTCAACGCGTGATGGTGTGTATCGACTTCTAAACCGACTACCTCTGCCATATCCATGGCGAGATTGCTGCCGATCATTGCGGGCAATTCTCTTCAACTCAGGACTTACAACAGTTTTGGCCTTGTCTGCGAAAAGGTCATGGAGTTCGTACCCGACCATCACATGCTGGTGCAGCGGGATGGGCCTATGTTCTTCGACAATAACTTCGGTTTTTCCTCGAACGGTTCGAAGCCAATCGCCAAACTCTTCAGCGTTACTCACGGTTGCAGAAAGCGCCACAACTGAAACTGATTCAGATAAGTGAATAATGACTTCTTCCCAAACCGCACCACGTGATCTATCGGCCAAGTAATGGACTTCATCCATGACGACGTGACTAAGTCCAGTTAAACCACTTGACCCTTCGTAAAGCATGTTTCGAAGCACTTCGGTTGTCATAACAACGATAGGTGCGTCGCCATTGATTGAACTGTCTCCCGTCAACAACCCAACGTTTTCCGTACCATAGAACTCCACAAACTCGTTGAATTTTTGATTTGAGAGTGCCTTAATCGGGGTCGTGTAGAAACAACGAGATTGCTTGGATAACGCTGTGTAAACCGCGAACTGACCAACAACTGTTTTTCCAGCGCTAGTCGGCGCTGCAACCAGAACGCCTGATCCTGCATCGATCGCGCGGCATGCTTGCAGTTGAAAGTCGTCTAATACAAACTTCAAAGATTCTTGAAATGAGCCTAGGAGCCCCTGCGAATCTTTAGATCGGGACTTCGACGCCGCATATCTCTGTGCCGGCGAATTCGTCATATCTCAAGGTTACGGTGTCTGAGTTGGTTGAGCCTGCCACACACGCATGGCACCTGGATGCAAGGTGATCACGACTGGGCCATGCCCGACCTTTTCACCATCGGCGTAGACCGGAAATTCATCTCCACCAATTTCAATGTTCTGAGCCGAGCTCTGAGTAACTTGCCTGTGCTTAGTGTGACCACCCCAAAATACCTTCGGCAAAACTCGCACCAAGAGTCGCCGCGACACTTCGTCTACATACGTAACTTCAAAGTGCTGATCAAAGGCATTTGCAGTCGGACACATCCTTAGTCCACCGCCATATGAGGAAGTATTGCCCACAGCGATCAAAGTGAAGCGTCCGGCCTGATGTTCACCACCATTAGTTGAGACCATAAATTCACGAGAATTCAACTCGACCAGCTCCACAGCCAGGGCGACTAGGTATTTAAGAGTGCCAGCCGGGCCACGGTAAGTATTCGCTCTTTCGTTTACTTGGGCATCAAAACCACATGACGCTATGCCAGCAAACCTAATAATGGATCCGTCAGTGAGTTCAATGGTTCCCATGTCCATGCTGACTGGTACGTGGTTGTTCAACGCGGAATATGCGTGCGCGGGCTTCTTGATGCCCAAATAGCGAGCTAAGTCATTTCCAGTACCCAGTGGAATCACAGCGAGTGGAACGGCCAAATCTGGAATTGAATTAAGCGCCAGATGAAACGTTCCGTCACCACCACATGCAACAACTGTGAGATCGGAATCTAAGTTACGTAACTCAGAGATTTCTGCCCTAAGTGATGCAGCGTCATTGCCGCTGAGAATTACTGGATCTAGATGCGATAACTCATCAAATACTTTTTCGAACCGCTTGGATCCAAGTAATTTAGGTTTTACGACTAAAGCAATCATGCGGATTTGCCTAACTAACTTCAGCCGCGCGCTCTCGGCGGCCATCGTTGATCAACGCGATACCAACAGCCAGAAAACTTAAACAGATCATCGGAAGCGCAACAAACGTCATAGCAAGTGGATCGCCGTTAGGAGTTGCTACAGCGCCAAACACGAAGCTTCCCAAGATTAACCAACGCCAGGCTGATTTAAGGCGTTCGCCTGAGAGGATTCCAGCGAAGTTAAGTGTCGCAAGAATTAGTGGAAGCAAGAAACCGATTCCAAAGAACAAAGTCAAATGAAGAAAGAAACTCAGATAGCTCTCAACGCTAGTTACATTCTGGACATCAGTTGGCGTGAATTCAAAAAGGATGCCCAGCATTCTTGGCATCACGTAATACGCAAGCAATACGCCACACGAAAAAAGCGGGACGGCGATAGCTGTAAACACATAAGCCCACTTGCGCTCATTTCGCTTTAACCCAGGGGAAATAAATCTCCAAAGTTGGTAAAGCCAAATCGGACTGGAGAGAACAAATGCTGCTGCAAGACAGACCCTTAGTTGAATAGAAAAGCCACTGGTAACTCCAGTCAGTGCCAAAATTGCGCTCGAGCCATCACCTTGAACAGCGTCATACGGAGCCCGGATGACGGAAAAGATGTCGGAAAATTGATTCCAAACGGCAACAGTGCAAATAATCAAGGCCAGTGCGCTTCTAATGAGTCGCTTGCGGAGTTCACGAAAATGCTCAGCTAGGGTCATTGCGCCCTGTATTGTGTCTTCAGTTGAGGCTTGCGCCATAGGAATTAACTAATCTTGTCGGAGTCTTTAGATTCTGGATTCTTGTCAGGTTCCATTTCAGACTTAAACGCCTTGATCGATTTTCCTACGCTCTTTGCAGCATCTGGAAGTCGTCGGGCCCCGAACAAAACAATGACGAGTAACAACAAAATGATCGCAGCAGGTGAATCAAATAGGGCTCTCATAATGTCTCCTTAGTGTTGTAGGACAACGGTATCGCATCAATCCCCCAAATACTTAGTGACTGCTACTCCCAAGCCTTTGCTCGCTCAATAAGTGCTGCGATTAAGTCGGGTGGGCTAACAGCCTTAACCCTCCCACCCGAGGCCAAAATCATGGATACCAGCCAGTCGCGCGAATAGACCTTCAACTCGACCTCGACTGCATGCCACATGTATTCCTTGAATTTGACGATGTCGACTTGATCCAGCTGTCCGTAATACGCCTTATCGAGTTCGATAGTTGCCAGGTACTCACGCTTGGCCTCTTGTACCTCAGGCTCTGAAGGAACATTAGCGGCACCGTTACCAAGTTTGGCTTCTAAGACTCGATCTAAGCGAAAGCTGCGCCAAGCTAGTGAGTTTCGGCACCAAGCTTTCAAGTACACAAAGTCATCTTGTGAATAGGTAGAGACCGGGTCAATCACGCGTTCTGAAATATCGTTCTTAGTAACTCCGGCGTATGTCATCTCGATTGCCCTACTTGAGGCAATTGCTTCGGTTACAACGGAGTGAACCTCGCTGGAAATAGCAGCAGCCACCACATTTATCGGACTATCTACGTTAGGCAA
>CAIYGJ010000194.1 GCA_903925705.1 uncultured Actinomycetes bacterium
AGATAAACAGACCCCAGTTAACGCAAATAAGTATCGAAGCTACGGTAAGTAACTTCATCTGTCGAGGATTTTTCAGAACAACCTGCAAAGACACCATTCGCTTTTGATAAATCAAAATTACGGCTACAAACAGTAGGCTCCAGAGAATTCGATGAGCCAAAATCTCAAGTGGTTTTGCTGGCGCCAGGTACGGCCAGTAGAGAATTACTGCGCCCCAAATTATGTAAGCAATGAAACCATTGATTAGGCCAATGGAGTGTTCAGAGCGCTTTTCTTTTACAACCTGCGTACTCATGATGAACTAAAACTATTGCATGTACTAATTAGTTTTTACTTTGGGTTACTAGACCGTGCGGTACGCCACACTGTCAACAAGTGTTGCCATTGCGGTCTTTGCATCGCAGTCTGGCAGCGCATTCAGGCGCTCGCGGGCGCGATCGGACCATTGTTCGAGAACTTCACGCGCTTGGTCCATGGCTGGATGAACTCGGAGTGCTGCCAAAGCCTCTGCGTGCTCAGCATCATCAGTAATCGCGCGGCTCAATAGTTCACGTAGACGTGGCGGAGTGTCTGGGTCAGCTAGCGCAAATAGCACTGGCAGGGTACGGATACCTTCACGTAAATCGGTTCCAGGCGTCTTTCCAGAAACTTCCGACTCAATGTCTAACAAATCGTCACTTAACTGAAAAGCAATGCCAATGCTTTCGCCAAAGTCAGCAATTCGGTCTGTGAGTTCAGCTGAGACGCCACTCATCATTGCGCCATACCTGCCAGCAGCAGCAATCAACGAGCCAGTTTTATCTGCGAGTACTTCAAGGTGGTGAACAATTGGATCTTCGTCGCCTTGCGGTCCAACGCTCTCGCGGAGTTGACCGATAACAAGGCGCTCGAAAGTTTCGGCTTGAACTCTGACGGCTTCGGGACCTAAATCTGCAAGCAGTTTTGAAGATCTTGCAAATAAAAAGTCTCCGCTAAGAATCGCAACCGTATTACCCCAGCGGCTATTTGCAGACTGAGCGCCTCGACGAACTTCGGCTTCGTCCATGACGTCGTCGTGATAAAGCGTTGCTAAGTGGGTGAGTTCGACTACAACCGCTGAAGGAACTACACCTTCGGACTTGGGATCCCCGAAGTGTGATGCCAAAAGAACTAGCAGTGGGCGGAATCTCTTGCCACCAGCTTCGACAAGATGGCGCGCGGTGATGTCAGCGAGTTCGTAGTCGCTTCTGATTTCTTCCCGAAGGCGATCTTCAATCGCTGCAAGTCCAGCAAACATCTCTTCTTCGAGTGCTGCTAACTCTTCTGGAAATAAAACGCTCACAGGTCAATCTTTGCATTTTGCAAGCAATGTTGCGACTCGAGGCCTATCGGATGAACAATCCTGCATTGATTACCAATTCAAGGACTGGCTGAGGTGCCAATCCCAGAAGCAATGTGAATGCAGCACTAGTTCCAATGGCAATTGTCGTGAATGCGCTTGGGACCACAACACTTGGACCATCAACTGGAGGCTCGGTAAAGAACATCAGAACAATGACTCTGGCGTAGAAGAATGCGGCTACCGCACTAGCAACTACCGCAACGATTACAAGCGGCGTAGCCCCACCATCAACTGCAGCAGTGAAGACTGCGAACTTTCCGGTAAATCCGCTAGTAAGTGGAATGCCTGCCAGAGCTAGCAAGAACAGTGCAAAGATACTGGCCATTAAAGGAGACTTCTTTCCGAGTCCAGCCCACTGCGATAGATGCGTTGCTTCGCCCGAGGCATCTCGTACTAGCCCAACAATTGCAAACACTCCAACCGAAGTGAAGCCATAGGCAAGTAAGTAGAACAAGGTGCTCGAAAGTCCTGCAGCACTCGTTGAAATAACACCAAGCAAAATGAATCCCGTATGCGCGACCGATGAGAATGCCAACATCCGCTTCATGTCAGTTTGGGTTACAGCTAGCAACGAACCGATGACCATGGATAGCACAGCGACAACCCACATCATCGGGCGCCAATCCCAGCGCATTCCACCGAAGGCCACATAGAAGACTCTTAGCAATGCTCCAAAAGCGGCGACCTTTGTGGCCGCGCTCATGAATGCAGTTAGTGGAGTTGGTGAGCCCTGGTAAACATCGGGAACCCACTGGTGGAATGGAACAGCACCTACTTTGAAAAGCAATCCGACTGCAATCATGCCAATCCCAGGGATGATGAGTCCATCCAGAGATGCATTCTCCATTGCGACTGCAACGGTGCTGAAGTTCACTGAGGATGTTGCGGCGTAAATCAACGCAGCACCGAATAGGAAAAAGGCACTAGAGAAGGCACCAAGAATGAAATACTTCAGCGCTGCTTCTTGACTTAGCAGGCGACGTCGACGCGCCATGCTTGCAATCAAATAAAGGGGTAACGAGAAAACTTCAAGTGCTACGAACATTGTTAAGAAGTCATTTGCAACTGGAAACAGTAGCAAGCCGCCAACACAGAATAAGTACAGTGGCCAAATTTCGGTTTGTAGCCAGCCTTGAGAAGTGAACTGTCGCTCATCTTCGCTTCCAGGAAGTGTGGATGCTCTTGCGGCAAATGCATCTCCTTGCGGATCAATTTGCCGTTCTGCAAGCAATAATGTTGCAACTAGTGAAACCAAGAGAATGATTCCTTGAATCACCATGCCGGGGCCATCAATTGCAATTGCTCCGCCTGCAGCCAACTGACGCAAACCCTTAACTTGACCACCATTGGCGACAATATCTCCAGTTAGATCAGCGGTTGCATTAATAACTACGTATGCAAATGCCAAAACGATGCTGGCAAGTACCAACATAAGTTGAATTGGGCGCCGTAATGTGCGATTGATAAAGGCTTCGACCAATACCGAAAGTACTCCAGCTGCCAACAAAATGATGATTGGAGCAAGTGCTTGGTATTCAACAGAAACTCTCATGAGCCACTCCCTTCCATTGAAACGGAAGCTTCTGGATCAGTAACTCCGACATACGTTTGAACTTGTTCAACAGCTGGGTTAATAACGTTAAGCGCAACCTGTGGCACAAATCCTAAAACAATTAGTATTGCCAAAAGTGGCGCAACCGCAACTAGCTCGCGTTTGGAAATCTCAGTTACAGTTTCTTCGACTTCCTTGCTTGGTATTCCAGTCATCATTCTTTGGTAAAGCCAAAGAATGTAAACCGCTGCCAAAACAATTCCGAAAGTAGCGATGATGGTTGCAGTTGGGTTGACGGCATACGCACCCGTTAGTACTAAGAATTCTGAAACAAAAGTAGACATGCCTGGCAATGCGAGGCCGGATAGACCAGAAAGCAAGAAAACGCCAGTAAGTATCGGCGCGATCTTTTGAACGCCACCAAAATCTGCAATTCGTTTGGAGCCACGGCGTGAGACCAGGAAACCCAGCGCCAAGAACAAAGCGCCAGTTGAGAAGCCGTGGTTGACCATGTAGAACGAAGATCCACTAAGTCCTTGTGAGGTCATCACGAAGATTCCAAGCACGATAAAGCCAAAGTGCGAAATTGAAGTGAAAGCCACGAGGCGCATGACATCGGACTGGCCAATTGCTAAAAGTGCTCCATAGAAAATACTGATGACTGAAAGCACGATAATTGCCGGTGCGTAATACTTACTTGCCTCCGGAAAAATCGGGAGCAAAAAGTGCAGCATTGCAAAAGTTCCAACTTTATCGAGAACGCCGACTAACAAAGTAGAAGTTGCTGGCGTTGCCTCGGCGGCGGCGTCTGGCAGCCAGGTATGGAAAGGCACCATCGGCGCCTTGACTGCAAAGGCGAAGAAGAATCCAAGGAAAAGCATTTTCTGTGTACCTGGAGCAATACTCAAAGTAGTTAAAGTTTGGAAATCGAAAGTCCCTTGCCCAAGCTGACGACTTGAAACTACGTAAAGCCCGATCAGCGCAGCCAACATAAATAAGCCACCGACAAGTGAGTAAAGCAAGAACTTCATTGCAGCGTAAGCACGTTGCGGTCCACCAAATCTTCCAATCAGGAAGTAGATCGGAAATAGCATCGCTTCGAAGAAGACATAAAAGAGGAATAAATCATTTGCTGCAAAAACGCCAATGATGAAAACTTCTAAAACAAGAATTAATGCAAAGTAGCCTTTAACCGTTCCTTGGCTTGAACTTTCCGCGTCCCACCAGCCAGCGATGATTGCCACTGGAACCAAGATTGCAGACATCACAATAAGCGAGGCTGAAATTCCGTTAACACCTAAAGTCCACGAGATGCCAAAAGCCGGGATCCAATCGTAAGACTCAACGTGTTGCAGTCCTCCGGATGAATTGTCTAGCCCAAGCACCATAAGTACGGAAGCAACCAAAGTTGCCAGGGAAAATCCAAGTGCGATCTGCTTGGCAAGTGCTTCCTTAACGGACGGAAGTAAGAAAACAACTACTGCCCCAACTAGTGGGATAAGCATCAACGTCGTAAGCAACATGATTAGAGCCTCACTAATAGAAGTACGAGTGCAATCAAAACTGCGCCACCGAGCATGGTCAATGCATATGAACGAACGTAGCCATTTTGCAATCGACGAGCTCGGGCTGATAGCCCGCCAATTGCCGCGGCAAGACCACTTACTAAGCCATCAATCGCCTTGGAATCAAACCAAGTCAACGATCGAGTTAAGTATTGGCCAGGGCGCATAAATACTGCTTCGTTTAATGAATCACCATATGCATCCGCTCTAGCTGCTCGAGTCAAGAAGCTAACGTTGGTCGGCGCTACTACAGGAACAGGGCGGCGACCGTATCGCAGCCAGGCAAACACCGCCCCACCGAGCACAACTGCAAGTGTTACTGGAATCAATAAAGTATTTGATACTGAATGATCAGGCGTGGCAAATCCTGTGACTGGTTCTAGCCAATGTTCGATGTCCCCTAGAAACAACATCGCCATGCCGCCAAAGACTGAGCCAAAAGCTAGAACAATCATCGGGATTGTCATTACCGCTGGGGATTCATGTGGATGAACATCATCTTCCCAGCGAGCTTCGCCGAAGAACGTCATTGCCATCATTCGCGTCATGTAGAAAGCGGTAACACCGGCGCCTATCAACGTAGCCATGCCGATGATCAAGCTCTGGCTAAATGCCGCATGAATGATTTCATCCTTCGACCAGAATCCGGCAAACGGCGGTACGCCAATAATTGCCAAAAACCCAAGTCCGAAAGTCGCGTAAGTGATTTTCATCATTGTGCGCAGTGACCCGTAATGTCGCATGTTCACGTCATCATGCATGCCATGCATTACCGAACCTGCTCCAAGGAATAATCCCGCCTTGAACATGCCATGAGTAAGCAAATGGAAAATTGCGAATACATAACCAACTGGTCCAAGTCCAGCAGCTAGAACCATGTAACCGATCTGGCTCATGGTCGAACCTGCTAGACCCTTCTTAATATCGTCTTTTGCAGTTCCAATGAATGCACCGAGTAAGAGTGTGATTGCGCCAACTATCACAACTGCAGTTCGCGCAGTTTCAGATAAATCAAAGATCGCATGCGCTCTGACAATTAGGTAGACACCAGCGGTAACCATGGTTGCAGCGTGAATCAAAGCGGAAACTGGAGTTGGGCCTTCCATTGCATCAAGCAGCCAAGATTGCAGCGGGAACTGCGCACTCTTTCCGCAAGCTGCCAAAAGAAGCGCTAGGCCGATCCAAGTGATGGTGTTTGGGGAACTTGATGCAGCAGCTTCATTAACTCCCTCAAAAGTTACCGTGCCAAAAGTTACAAACATGAGAATGATCGCAAGGGACAAACCTACGTCGCCAACACGATTCACAATAAAGGCCTTTTTACCAGCCGTAGCTGCACTTGGCTTTTGTTGGTAGTAGCTAATCAGCAGATATGAAGCAAGGCCTACGCCTTCCCATCCGACATAAAGCAAGAAGTAGTTGTCGGCCAGAACCAAAAGCAGCATGGCAGCAACGAATAAATTCAGGTAAGCAAAGAAGCGACGACGATTTGGATCGTGCTCCATGTAGCCAATTGAGTAAATGTGAATCAAAGTTCCAACGCCCGTAATCAAAAGAACGAAAACAATTGATAGCTGATCTAGGTGTAAGCCGAATGGAACTTGAAAAGCCCCTACTGAAATCCAGTCAAACAAGTGTTGTCCGATTTCCCGTTCTTCTTCAGACTTTCCCACCATTTGCAGGAATAGAAATGCGCCAAACACGAAAGAAGCACCTGACATGGCAACAGCTAAGAAATGTCCCCAAGCGTTGGTGCGACGGCCCCCGAGTAAGAGCACTGTGGCGCCAAGTAATGGCAGACCAATAAGAGCGGCAATCATGTTCAGTTCCTTTAGTACTTCATCAGACTTGCTTCATCGATCGAGGCTGATCGACGAGTTCGGAAAATTGTCACGATAATTGCAAGGCCAACTACCACTTCAGCTGCCGCAACGACCATTACGAAGAAAGCAACAATTAAGCCATCGAGTGTTCCGGTGTTACGAGCTGCTGCAACAAATGCAAGATTCGCCGCATTAAGCATCAACTCCACGCTCATGAAAACGATAATTGCGTTTCGGCGAACTAAAACTCCGTAAACACCAATAGTGAACAGGATGGCAGCCAGGATTAAATAATTGTTTGGATTCACTTGCCTGCCTCCTCAATCGAAGTGGTCTTAGACACTTGACCTTCGCCACGGAATGCATTGGGAAGTGAGTCAATTGAAGTTGATCCATCCGGCAATAACGCTGGGGTGTCCACCGAATTATTTCTAGCCAGTACACCTGGTGCCGGCAATGGCGTTACGTGATTGCTAAGTGTGCGCTCTCGCTGCATTTGATCCTGAGTTTTTCGAGGAATCCATCTTTCATTATGTGCCAATACCATCGCACCCAACGCTGCGGTGATTAAAAGTGCGGACAATGCTTCGAATGCAAACAAGTAAGTTCCAAAAATCAAACCTGCAATCGCTTGCATGTGGCCGCCATAGCCCGCGTTGGCATAAGCCAGGCCAGCTGATGGGGAGGCAAGTGTGCTTGAAATTGACGCCACAATCACGCCACCGAAAGTTAGTGAAAAAAGTCCAGCAAGTAGTCGTTGGCCCTTGATTGTTTCTAGTAGTGAATCTGAGGAATCCACACCAACAATCATTAAGACGAAAAGGAACAACATCATGATTGCGCCGGTGTAAACGATGATTTGAGTGGTTCCAAGAAATGGCGCCTCAAGAGCGAAATAAAGCACCGCGATGTTAATCATTGCGAAGGCAACCCACAATGCACTGTGCACGGCTTTTTTAGATACCACCATTCCAAGGGCGCCAACTACGGCGAACGTACCCGAGACCCAAAAAACTACGCTCTCACCATTCACTAGTTGTCACCTACTTTTATTGGGCTAGGTGTCGGGCTGCTGCCAACTTTTCCTTCGTAGTAATCAATCGCTGTCGTACCTGGTGCCATGTCATGCGGTGGAAGTTCCATTCCAGCCAGTAGCGGAGCAAGTAAATCTTCTTTGGTAAAGATAAGTTTTTCGCGACTGTCATCTGCTAATTCGTACTCGTTAGTCATAGTTAAGGCGCGAGTTGGACAAGCTTCGATGCATAGTCCACAAAGAATGCAGCGTAGATAGTTAATTTGGTAAGTACGGCCATAACGTTCCCCTGGTGAGAAACGCTCTTCTTCGGTATTGTCAGCGCCTTCAACGTAAATGGCATCCGCCGGGCAAGCCCACGCGCACAGCTCGCAACCAATGCATTTTTCTAAACCATCAGGATGTCGGTTTAGTTGATGACGACCATGGAAGCGTGGCTTTGGTGGATACTTATCGCGCTCTTCGGGATACTGCTCAGTGGTTACCTTCTTGAACATGGACAAGAAAGTGACACCGAAGCCTCGGATAACTTGTGGAACTTTAGACATTGGTGCCCTCCGTAGTTTCCGAAATGATCGCAGGTGACGCGCCACTTGAGATGGTTGCTTTAGTTCGACGTGATGGTTGAGCAACCTGCCCTGGCATTGGTGGAACTGGGAATCCACCAACAAAAGGATCAAAGTCCTTCTCGGCTTCAAGAGCAACGCGCTGTTCTTCAATTTCGTCAGACTTCTTGCGACGTAAATCAAGTGTGTAAGAAACTAAAACAAACACAATCAATACTGCACTTGCAACAAACAATAAGTTACGTGACTCTAAGCCGCCTGCATTGCGTAGGTAACGGGCGATGGCAACGATCAAAATCCATGCGATCGAAACTGGAATCAAGACCTTCCAGCCAAACTTCATAAATTGGTCGTAGCGAAGACGCGGCAGCGTGCCGCGCAACCAAATGAATACGAATATGAAAGCAAACACTTTGCCAAAGAACCACAGCATTGGCCACCAACCGACATTGGCTTGATCCCAAAGCGAGATTGGCCAAGGTGCCCGCCAGCCGCCAAGGAAGAGCGTGGTTGCAAGTGCTGAAACCGTGACCATATTTACGTACTCAGCAAGGAAGAAAAGTGCGAACTTCAAAGATGAATATTCAGTGTGGAAACCACCAACGAGTTCACCTTCGGCTTCAGGTAAATCAAAAGGCGCACGGTTTGTTTCGCCAACCATTGCAGTTGTGTAAATGATGAATGACGGAAGCAGAAGCACGATGTACCACATCGGCTCTTGCGCCGCGACGATCTGGGAAGTTGACATTGATTGCGCGTAAATGAACACCGCCACAAAGGAAAGACCCATGGCAATTTCGTAGCTGATCATCTGTGCTGACGAACGAAGTCCACCTAGTAGCGGATAGATCGAACCAGACGACCAGCCAGCTAGCACGATGCCATAAATTCCAACCGAGGCAACGGCCAAGATATAAAGTACTGAAACTGGAAAATCTGTTAATTGAAGCGGCGTCACAGTTCCAAAGATTGAAACCTCTGGGCCAAGTGGAATCACAGCAAAAGTTAAGAATGCAGTTGTTGCAGCAATCACTGGTGCAATTATATACACCGCCAGATGAGCGCCTTTAGGAATGATTTCTTCCTTCAAAGCTAACTTGATGCCATCCATTAAAGACTGCAGTAATCCAAACGGACCAACACGGTTTGGTCCGATACGCATCTGCATACGTCCTACAACGCGACGCTCTGCCCAAATCGTAAGCAACGTCATTAGCACCATAATTACGAAAATTCCAAGTACCTTAACAGCGATTATAGCGCCGGGATCGTTTCCAAAGATACCTAGATCACCTTGAGCTTCAGCATGAAACATTAGTTACCTCCAAGCGAAACTGTTACAACGCAACCAGATGGCAAATTCAATGAACTTCCCTCGCTATTTGCTGGCAACCAGACAACACCATCAGCCATTCCAGCGGTAACGATTAACGGTGCACTTGCACTATTACCGCAGCATTCAACTGTTGCGGTACCACCGTCAATCAAATTAAGTTGTTGCGCAGTTGCTGGACTGACTCGAACTACAGCAACTCGGGCAGTTGCAGCAAGGTAAGGTTCACCACTTTGCAACGAACCCTTATCGAGTAAGTGACGCCAGGTTGAAAGCACCGCTTGTCCACTTCCGACCGCTTCAATATCTGCGGCCTCGGCCTTAAGTGAAGGCTTTGTGGCGGTTGCCCAAAAATCTGTCACAGAAATGGTCTTTCCAAGTTCACGTGCCAACTCAGCCAAGACATCAGCATCACTAAGTGCGCCTGGAGTTGGGACGACTGCACCAAAACTACGGTCGCGACCTTCCCAGTTGCGGAAAGTTCCGGCTTTTTCAGTTACGACTGCAACCGGTAAAACCACATCGGCTTCAGCCGTGATGTCGGTATGACGAGTTTCCAATGAAACAACGAACTGAGCATTGGCGATCGCTGTCATCAAGTCGCCATCGACATCTTCTGGTGAAACGCCACCTACTACTAATCCCTTAATTGCAGATCCGGTAGCAGCAACAATTTCAGAAGTATTAAGGCCATCGATTGGAAGCAAGCCCGCGTCCAGGGCGCCGCGATCACCTGCGCGCCTCGGAATCCATGCTAGTTTCGCACCAGTCTTGGCAACTAAATCTGCGACTGCGGTTAGCGCACCTGGGGTTTGAGCAGCGCGTTCTCCAACCAAGACCACACTTTCGCTAGAAAGATGATTTGCTGCAGACGCAATTACGGAAACTTCTTCACGGGGACCAGCAACAAGTAAGGTTCCCTTCATCTTGGCGAGCCCAGCGCTTGTATAAGGCGCAACCGAATAGACCTTTGTTGTGCCACTTAATGCCGCTTTGCGTAGGCGCAAGAAAACAATCGGCGACTCATCTTCTGGTTCAAACGAAACCAAGAGCACACTCTTTGCCGCTTCTAAATCTCCGTATGTTACGTCAAGGTATTTGTTGGCTACGTGATTGGCAAGGAATGCAGTTTCTTCATTACTTACTGCACGGGCGCGGAAGTCAACATCGTTAGTGCCAAGTACATCTCTGGCAAATGAGGCATAACTTTGGGCATCTTCAACAGTCACTCGCCCACCGCTTAACACTGCAGTAGCTTTGCCAGTTTTTGCCAAACCGGCAGCCGCAACGCGCAATGCTTCTGGCCACGATGCCGGCACTAAATTCCCAGCATCGTCGCGCACTAGTGGGTGGGTTAGGCGACCTTCGTTTGTGTATGGGAATGCGAATCTACCTTTGTCACAGTTCCACTCTTCGTTAACTTCGGGTGCGTCCCACGCCAAGCGACGCATAACAGTGCTGCGACGAACGTCAGTGCGAATCGCACAGCCACTTGCGCAGTGCTCACATGCCGTTGGTGTGCTAACCAAATCAAACGGACGGGAGCGAAAACGATACTTGGCACTCGTCAATGCGCCAACTGGACAAATCTGAATTGTGTTTCCAGAGAAGTATGAATCAAACGGCTGATCTTCCGAAGTGCCAACTTGTTGCTTTGCGCCGCGCTCCAACAATTCAATGAATGGATCGCCAGCAATTTGATCCGCAAATCGAGTGCAACGCGCACAGGAGACACAGCGTTCGCGATCAAGGAGAACTTGAGCGCTTACGTTAATTGGTTTTGGAAAAGTGCGCTTGGTGCCTTCAAATCTGGTTTCGCCTTGACCGTTTGTCATAGCCTGATTTTGTAGCGGGCATTCGCCACCCTTGTCGCAAATTGGACAATCAAGCGGGTGGTTAATTAGTAAAAACTCCATAACACCGGCTTGGGCTTTTTCTGCCATTTCGCTGGTGTGCTGAGTTTTAATAACCATGCCATCAGAAACTGTGACTGCGCATGAAGGTTGTGGTTTTCCTTGACCTTCAATTTCAACCAAGCACATGCGACAAGCAGCTACTGGATCAAGAAGTGGGTGGTCGCAGAAACGAGGAATTGCAGTGCCGAGCATTTCAGCAACGCGAATGATCAAAGTGCCAACCGGAACTTCAACCACTACGCCATCAACGGTGACAGTAACAGTTTGTGTGGTTACGGTCATCGAGTAGCTCCTGCAAATACTGTGGCGGCTATCGGATCGAAACTTTCGCTTGCTGGCGTATTTGTCGCTTGCACAAATTCATCACGGAAGTATTTGAGTGCGGCTGGGAACGGAGTTGCGGCAGCATCACCTAATGCACAAAAGGAACGACCAGCGATCTGGGAACAAATATCAATTAATTTGTCGAGGTCAGATTCGGTGCCGTGTCCATCTTCAAATCGATGTAAGACATCGCTCAACCACCAGGTTCCCTCGCGACATGGGGTGCACTTGCCACAGGATTCGTGCTTATAGAACGCAAGCCAACCAGTGACTGCCCGAACTACCGAAGTTGTTTCATCAAAGATCATTGGGGTGCCAGTTCCCAGCATGGAACCTGCTGCGGCAATGTCTTCGTAAGTAAGTGGAGTATCAAGTAAGTCTGGAGTCAGCATTGGAACTGAAGAACCACCTGGCAGCCAGAACTTAACCTTGTGACCGTCACGAACTCCACCAGCATGTTCCAGTAGTTCACGCATGGTGATGCCAAGTGGTGCTTCATAGATACCTGGACGATTTACGTGACCAGAAACAGCAAACAATTTGAATCCTGGAGACTTTTCGGTTCCAAATGACTTAAACCAATCGACACCATTGTTAACAAGGTATGGAATGTTTGCAATTGTCTCTACATTATTAACACACGATGGTGAGGCATAAAGTCCAGCAACAGCAGGAAACGGTGGCTTAAGTCTTGGCTGGCCACGACGACCTTCAAGGGAATCAAGCAGCGCAGTTTCTTCGCCGCAAATGTAAGCACCAGCACCGGCGTGAAGCACAACTTCAAGATCAAATCCAGATCCCATGATGTTCTTGCCTAAGTAACCAGCTGAATACGCTTCGCGAATAGCGTTATTCACGCGACGGAAAACATGTGGAACTTCGCCACGGATATAAATGAATGCATGGTTAGCGCGCATTGCATACGAAGCAATGATGATTCCTTCAATAAGCGAGTGAGGATTGGCCATCATTAACGGAATGTCTTTACAGGCACCTGGTTCAGATTCATCGGCGTTGATAACTAAGTAGTGCGGCTTGCCATCCCCTTGCGGTACGAAGCTCCACTTCAAGCCAGTTGGGAAACCTGCGCCACCACGGCCACGTAATCCAGAATCTTTTACTAGCGAAATGATTTCGTCTGGGCCAGTTGCAAATGCCTTTTTGAACGCGGAGTAACCGCCGTGACGCATGTAGCCACCAATTTTGTAGGAATCTGCTTCATCCCAATGTGCACTGAGTACTGGAGTTAATGTCATATCTTTACTCCTGGTGCACTTTGGCCAAGTTCCTTGGCTCGATTTAAGCCAGCCAACATTTGTGCGTCAGCCTGCACGCCTTCATCGACTAAGCCATCGTCAAAACCTGCCAAAGTCAATTCGTTTTCCTTGAATGTGCGAATTTTCGGACCACGGGTACTTAGAACTTCTTTTCCATTTACAAGTTTTTCAACAACATCAAGAGCCGATTCTGGAGTCATGTTGTCCAAGAATTCCCAGTTGGCTGTCATGACTGGTGCATGCGTACAAGCGGCCTGGCATTCAATGCGCTCAAGTGAAATTTTTCCATCAGCTGTAACTTCGTCGTGTCCCACACCCAGTCGAGAGCTTAACTTTTCCCAAATCGCATCGCCGCCGAGAATTCCACAGCCCGGATTGATGCAAACACCGATGTGGTATTCGCCAGCAGGCTTACGGTGATACATAGTGTAAAAAGTTGCGACCGCTGCTACTTCGGCAGTTGTTAATGAGAGTTCTTCGGCACACAACGCAATACCGTCTGCACTTACGTAACCTTCTTCGGATTGAACTAAGTGCAACATTGGAAGTAATGCGGATCGTGCCTGTGGGTAGCGCGAAATAATTTCGCGGGCTTGTACTCGAGTTGATTCGGAAAGTGACATTAACGATCAACGCCTCCCATAACTGGATCAATCGAAGCCACGGCCGCGATTACATCTGCAATCTGTCCACCTTCACACATTGCGGCAACTGCTTGCAGGTTTGTAAATGATGGATCCCGGTAATGCACTCGGTATGGGCGAGTGCTGCCATCAGAGACTATGTGCACGCCAAGTTCGCCACGTGGTGATTCAACTGCGCTGTAAACCTGACCCGCAGGAACTTGGAAGCCTTCAGTTACTAGCTTGAAGTGGTGGATCAAAGCTTCCATCGATTCGCCCATGATGTGGCGAATGTGATCTAGCGAGTTTCCTTGACCATCAGAACCAATTGATAACTGAGCTGGCCAAGCAATCTTTTTATCTTCAACCATGACTGGACCTGGCTGTAAACGATCAAGGCACTGCTCAACAATGTTTAATGACTGTTCCATTTCAGTTAAACGAATCAAGAAGCGACCGTAGGCATCAGAAGTTGTCTGAGTCATTACGTCGAATTCGTAATTTTCATATCCGCTGTAAGGCGAAGTTTTACGAAGGTCTTCTGGAAGTCCAGTGGCGCGCAGTACTGGACCGGTAACGCCCAGAGCCATGCAACCGGCAAGGTCTAACTTTCCAATGCCTTGGGTTCTGGCTAACCAAATCGAGTTGTCTACCAACATGTTGGCAGTATCTTTCATGCGACGCGGTAGTGCCATGATTGTGTCACGAATTTGTTTTTCAGCTCCTGCTGGCAAATCTTGTGCCACACCACCAGGTCGGATGTAAGCACTGTTCATACGCAGACCAGTTACTAGTTCAAACAAGTCAAGTATTGATTCGCGCTCCCGGAATCCGAAAATCATCGCAGTGAGTGCGCCAAGTTCCATGCCGCCAGTTGCTAGTGCAACTAAATGTGATGAAACTCGGTTAAGTTCCATCATCATTACGCGAATAACTTGCGCACGTTCTGGAATCTGATCGGTGATGCCTAAAAGTTTTTCAACACCTAAGCAGTAAGCCGTTTCATTAAAGAATGGCGACAAGTAATCCATGCGAGTAACGAAAGTTACACCCTGGGTCCAAGTGCGGTACTCAAGATTCTTTTCGATGCCCGTGTGTAGGTAGCCAATTCCACAGCGCGCTTCGGTTACGGTTTCGCCTTCGAGTTCCAAAATCAAGCGCAATACGCCGTGAGTCGATGGATGCTGAGGACCCATGTTGACAACAATTCGTTCATATTCGCCTTGCGCAGCGCCAAGAACTGAATCCCAGTCTTGGCCCATAACAGTGTGGACGCGACCTTCGGTTGTTTCGTAAGTTGGTGAGTAAGTATCAGACATTAGCTGTAAGACCTCCGAGTATCGGGAGGCGGAATTGTTGCGCCCTTGTATTCAACGGGGACACCACCGAGTGGGTAGTCCTTGCGCTGCGGATGGCCTTGCCAATCATCCGGCATCATGATGCGGATCAAATGTGGGTGGCCATCAAAAATAATTCCAAAGAAGTCATATGCTTCACGCTCATGCCAGTCGTTAGTTGGATAAACCGACATGATCGATGGAATGTGCCGATTGGAATCCGGAACTGAAACTTCTAGTCGAATTCGACGATTGTGTGTTACTGACCGGAAGTGATAAACCGCATGCAATTCGCGGTCTTTATGTTCCGGGTAATGAACTCCACTGACACCAAGACAAAGTTCAAATCGCAGACCTGGTTCATCTCGTAGGGTTTTTGCGATTGCAACTAATTCGCTTGGTCGTACGTGAAGCGTTAGTTCGTCATGGTCTACAACAACTTTTTCGATGGCTTTATCCCAGGAAGATTCAAAATCTGGAAGTGCTGCAATCAACTCATCGGCAAGTTCGTCAAAGTAACTGCCGTAAGGACGCTCAGATGGTGCCGGAACTGGAACTACAGTTGCCAGCCCACCGAAACCAGAAGTATCGCCAGAGCCATTTGCGCCAAACATTCCTTGGCTAGCACTTGTAACTTCAAGTAACGGCTGACCGTTGTGTACTACTTCGTTACTCATCGCAACAGACCTCGTTGCGCAGTTACTGGTGTTGCTAGCAGAGCTTCTTTTTCAAGTTCAACAATTTCACGTTTGCGGTTTGATCCTAATTTGGTGTCGCCAATTTGTTCGTGAAGTTTTAGTAATGCATCGATAAGCATTTCGGGACGAGGTGGACAACCCGGTAAATAAATGTCAACCGGTACTACGTGATCTACGCCCTGAACAATCGCATAATTATTAAACATGCCACCCGAAGATGCACACGCGCCCATCGCAAGAACCCACTTTGGTTCAGGCATTTGATCATAAATTTGACGAAGTACTGGAGCCATTTTTTGGCTAACTCGACCAGCAACGATCATGAGATCTGCTTGACGTGGTGACGCGCGGAAAACTTCCATACCAAAGCGCGCCAAGTCATATCGACCAGCGCCAGATGCCATCATTTCGATGGCACAGCAAGCAAGTCCAAATGTTGCTGGCCATAGCGAGTTCTTACGGGC
>CAIYGJ010000195.1 GCA_903925705.1 uncultured Actinomycetes bacterium
CGAGGTAATCAAGAAGTGATTGCGGATTTAATTCAATGCCAGGTCGGATAAAGCCTTCTTCGCGAAGTCCAGCAACTACTGATTCCGAGTCGCCAACTAAGGCAATTTTTAGCAAGGTACCCATTGCAGGTGGCAGACCATCAGGAAGTTCCGCCGTTGCCCCAAAATCTAGAATTGCGAGCCTGCCATCAGGCATCACTTTGAAATTACCTGGATGGGGATCGGCATGCAGCAGGTCAACTTGGCTTGGACCAGAGAGCAAGAATCGTAAGTACATCTTTCCGAAGTGATCACGTTCTTGCTGAGTGCCAGATTCAATTAGACGAGCAAGTGATTTGCCCTCAACCCATTCAGTGACGATCACATTTTCTGCAGCTGCTAAAACATGTGGGATGAAGTAATCGGGATGGCCGTCAAAACCCACAGCAAACTTTCGCTGGACTTTAGATTCATGTAGGTAATCAAGTTCTTCGGCTACGCAATCGGTGAGCTCGCGCAAAATTGCTCGAACGTCAACCCCTGGAAAGAATCCTGCGAACAGGCGCCCAAACCGTGATAGTTGCTGCAGGTCTGCAAGAAGTGCACCCGATGCCCCGGGGTATTGAATCTTTACAGCTACGTCACGGCCGTCGTGCCAAATTGCGCGATGCACTTGTCCAATTGAGGCGGCGGCAGCCGGCTCATCATCGAATGAAGTAAATCGGTCACGCCAGTTATCACCCAGTGATTCGCGAAGTACCTGATGGACTGATTCGATCGCCATCGGTGGAGCTGAGTCCTGCAATTTTGTAAGGGATTCGCGATAAGGCGCAGCAACATCATCTGGCAGCACTGATTCAAAGACACTGAGCGCTTGTCCGAGCTTCATGGCTCCGCCCTTGAGCTCACCAAGCACACTAAAGATTTGCTCGGCAGTCTTGGCCTGTGCCTGCGCAGTGGCATCTTCAGCAGACATACCTCCGAGGCGCTTGCCAAGACCTACCGCGCGTCTACCGACATGTCGTATCGGCAACGCTGCAATTCGAGCACTTCTAGTTAGGCCGCTCTGGGATAAATCGCTCACACCCCATTGTCAGGCAGTTAGGTCCCATCGGCATCCGCAGGCAGGATGAAAGTAGGTGGGATACGTCTCACTGGAATTCAATTGATTTCCCAAGTTAATGAGCTGTGACCCACTCGTTTCAGATTGATCGACCCAAGCTGAAACGACTCGGGTCACTTCCATGGCCGTTTTTAAGATCAGGGAAATACTTGCGCTATCCACAGTTGGATTTTGCGATACCTGCAGATCTATTCGCGGCCAGTGTGGATCTTGATCACATCGATGCAAGTGCATGCAGCGAAGGCATGGAGTTTTGCCAGGTTCGATTATTGAACTAATAACACTCGCATTCGTACTCGTTGCGGCAAAGAGGTGTGGAATGTCGTTTGCTACTAAAAGTTCTGCGTTAGTGGCACAAATCCAAGGAAAGTCTGCTCGCTGATCAGGTAATAAAATTTCAATCTTGCGATTCGCTCGAAAGCGTAGGTAGTTCTTATGCGCCGAAGCTCCTCGAACCATTCGCTCAACCAAGCTCTTTGCCACAATGTCGCGGCGAATTCCTATATCAATTCGAGAAGCGCCCCATGGAGTCAAGTCAGAGTCGCTGACAAAAACTGGGTCATGAACTGTGATGTTGGGAAATCCAGCGCTGGCAAGTAACAAGCACACAGTCATTCCGAGCCGACCTGCACCACGAATCGAAACTTCACATCCGATCCTTTGATTAATCGAATCTAAATCTCCATTAGTTTCGCGTAGAAGATTTAGGCGCTGGATTTCGGCAACTGGATTTTGCTGATCGTAAGTTGCAGATATGGGACCAGATTCAACCAGCCCAAGTTCACTGAGTTGATTCAGGAAACTTTCACTCGATTGCAGGTCGTGCCCTTCCAAAACCAATCGATTACAAATTTCAGCAACTGAATGTGCCCCAGTCAAAAGATTTTGAATAGTTTGACCAACCTTTCTGTCTATGACGACAGCCGAATTTGGGTTGATTCCAATTTGTATTTGTGATTTACCGCGTTCATACAATCGAACACCGGGAGCTAACTTTGGATTAGAAATTTTCATTTATGAAGTGTGCAGATAGCAACTTGTGCAAGAAACCAACATTCCACAAAGACAATGTGTTACATGTCAAACATTCCACAAAGACAATTTGTTACTTTCCGTTACGTTTTTTGTGTAGCCAAAGTTTGATGCGCACGGTCTAAAAACTGGGAATTTAGACAAATGCCCCATGGGGATAAAAGTATTTTCTTTCCACATTTAGTGGACAACATAATCCCTGATTAATACCTATATTCACACGGTCACAATCAATCTATCCCCAAGTTGTTCACCAGTAATCCCCAATAAATTGGCAGCTATCCCCAGTTAGTCCCCAGCCTTGTCCACAGCAAAATTCAGGACTTCCCAAATTACGTTGCGCTACCTAGTTACTTGCGCGTAGGTTTCACGAGTTGAAGCTCTCGAGATAACGAGCCGACATTCGCAAGGGGAAGGCGAATGTTTGAGCACGCGGCTCGAGAGCTTCATCTTTTTTTGCAGGTCTCTGGACTAGCCTTAAGTTTTGTGACCAGTCAAAATCAGCCTTCACTCTTCGATTCCGAAGATTCTGCAAGTGTGGAATTCACAAATGAGTCTGTGGAGTTCGTTTACCAGCGAACTGATTTAACAAAAGTTGAAGTAAAGCGCAGCAAACGTGCAAAGCGAAATGTAACTGCTTATCGTGACAACGATAAAACCGTAGTAACAGTGCCAACCAGAATGGCAAAGCGTGACATTGATGCTTACGTAACAGAGTTAGTGAATCGCTTAGATGACCGGGATGAACGCACCAGCTCGCAGAAAGCTCTCGAGCAAAGAGCGCGATCGCTTTCGCTTAAGTATTTGGGCCAAGATCTTTTGAAAACCCATAAAGTCCCAGTAAAGATTCGCTGGGTTACCAATCAAAATTCCCGTTGGGGTTCTTGCACGCCAGATGAAGGGACGATTCGCCTTTCACATCGCATGCAACGGATGCCGAGTTACGTGATTGATTCAGTAATTGTTCATGAGTTGATTCATTTGTTAGTTACAGATCACAGCCCAGCGTTCTATGCATTGATGAACAAGTATCCAGATCACGAAAAAGCAAAAGCGTATCTAGATGGCTACTCACATGCCCAACAGTTTTTAAAGCCGGAGTAGCGCAAAACTCAAGAATCGGTTTGGGGATCCTCTTTGGAGGATTCGATTGCCTTGTTCAGTTCTGCCATTAGATCCTCGGCACCCGCGGAGAGAAAAGCATCGATGTCGTCGATGTCAGAGTCTCTTGGAAGTAGGTCAGGGTGAGACCACAGAGCATCACGGGCAGCAATGCCTTGGGTATCAGCTAGTCGTTGCCACAAAGTGGCAGCTTCACGCATTCGACGAGGTCGCATTTCAAGTCCGATTAATCCGCCGAAGACTTTCTCAGCAGGCCCACCGGCTGCTCGGCGTCGCCTAAACACTTCTTCAAGCGCCCCAGCGGATTTCAATCGCGTTCCTGCAGCCTGAGTGACTACGACAGTTACCCAACCCTCAATAAGTGCTAGCAGCAGCTCTATGCGGGTTAGCGCAGCAATTTGCTCGGGAGTTTGAGTTGGTTCAAACAACGAGGAGGTCATCATGCTGTTGATGCTGTCGGGGTTGGTTGGATCAATCTGAGTCATGGCTTCTTCGATCGCACTGGTGTCGATTTTTACACCACGGGCATAGTCCGAAATTGCGGCCATCAGTTGGGACTGAATCCAAGGGGCTGCAGTAAACAGTCGTTGGTGGGCAAGTTCCCGTAGCGTTATGTAGAGTCGCGCTTCGGATTCATCGATGGAAAGTCCTCTAATGAATTCATTCGTATTGGAAATTACTAGCCCGGGCTTACCCGATGCATTCAAAGAAATACCAACATCAGAATTGCTCAAAACTTCAGTTGTCATTTGCCCAAGGGCTTGACCGAATTGGGTTCCGAACATTGTTGCGCCCATGGACTTTGCCATTGCCATCAGCGGACCAGTAATTGCAGCAAAGTCAGGGGAGGCCAAAGTTTCTCGAAGGTTGGCAGCAACTTCGTCTGGAAGGCTCGAAAGCAATTCCTCTGGAATGTTGATAGTTCCTGCATCGTTACCTGACGGGAGCATTCCAGTCATAACACCTGCCATGGCATCTGCAACGGGTTGCACGACTACTTTCCAAGAATCAAAAGTTGACGCCAGCCATTGCGTGCGCGTTACGCCATTGATGGTGTGACCAGCAGTAGGAATCGTAGTTGCATCATTAAGCCATAGGTCGGCTAAGTCAGCAGCGGAGCGTAGTTTCTCGTTGTCGGACTCATTGATCGCGGGATCCCCAGCTTTACTTAGCGCTTGATCAGATGCCGTGTGAGCGCTAGTCCAGTTAACTGAGCCACCTGATGGATCGCCACCATTTCGTAACATGCGACCCATGTTTTCGAGCATGTCGGCTAACTCGTTGTTATCGTCGCCACCCGGGGCGAATCCAAAAGGAATACTCATAACG
>CAIYGJ010000196.1 GCA_903925705.1 uncultured Actinomycetes bacterium
AGTAGGCGAGCGGCTTGCAGATCTGTTGCCATGTCAGCAATCTTTAACTGAATCGCTTGGAACTCAGAAATACTCTTTCCAAAAGCCATACGAGATTTCGCGTACTTAACTGCCTCTTCATATGCGCGGGCTGCAATTCCAACGGAGCGCGCAGCAATGTTTAGGCGGCCGGTTTCAAGAGCAGACAAAACTTGCTGCATACCGCGACCTTCAACACCACCGAGAAGATTTTCAACTGGCACACGAACTTCATCCAGAATTACTTCGCAAGACTCAGGACCTTTGTAACCCATTTTTGGAATGTCTTTACCAATTGTGAAGCCAGGAGTGCCGGCATCAATAAGTAGGACTGACATTCCCTTATGGCGAGGATCAGCCTTTGGGTCAGTCTTTACCAATACTGGAAGTGGATCTGCGTGACGAGCATTTGTAATCCAGGTCTTGGAACCACGCACAATGTAATGGTCACCATCGAGAGTCGCCGTTGTTGCAATGCCTTGAAGGTCAGTGCCAGCACCTGGTTCAGTTAGCCCGAGACCACTTCGACGAACACCTGTTGCTAGCTCAGGCAAGTACTTAGCTTTTTGTTCTGGAGTTCCATGCTTAGAAATAATGAAACAAGCCATGGAATGTGAACCCAAAATTCCAGCTACACCCATCCAACCGCGTGAGAGTTCTTCGAAAACAATCGAGAACGTTGTCATGTCAACGCCAAGGCCACCGAACTCTTCTGGAATTGTCATTCCAAAAAGTCCCATTTCCTTCATGTGCTCAACGATGGCCGTTGGGTATTCGCCGGAATGTTCCATGTCGCGAGCAACTGGAATTATTTCCTTGTCAACAAATGCGCGAATAGCTTCTTGAAAATCTTTCTGGTCTTGCGTCAGCTGAATTGTCATTAATTAGCCTCAAGAAAATCTTTTAGCAATTCATCGAAACGTATTCGCTGTTCTTTTCCAGCAATTACATGGGATGCATCTGGCCAGGTAATGCCGATGCAATTTGGAATCAAGTCTTCAATTACCTGGGTGTGACGCGCAGTCGTAATTGAATCCTGTAGGGCATGCAGTACAAGTGATGGGGTCTTGATGTGTGGCAAACGTTCGCGCGAATCGTGGTTGTTGCAGGCATGGACATAACGTTCGTGCGCTGCCAGGTTTCCGTTGAGGTCAGCCCAAGTTCCATTGTCACCTAGCAAGCGATCACGGTTCTCATTGTAGAAGTCGCCTGGGAATGAGAACGATGCGACGAATTTTTGGAAAGCATAGAAACCAGATTCTTGGTGCATGGTGGTCATGCTGTCTAACTGATCAACCATGATTGGATCTGCAAAAGCCCAAGTTCCTGTCATTACCAATGAGCGAGCTAAGTCGGGACGAGCGTAAGCAAGTTCTTGACCGATGCACGCACCCATGCCGACCATGCCAACGATGTGCACGTTGGTCCAGCCAAGGTGATCAAGAAGTTGCGCTAAATCGTCAGCGAACAATTGCATAGTTGCTTCGCGGGTGTAATCGTCAGTGCTATCTCGCATTCCGCGGTAATCAAAAGTTAGAACTTCATACGTTTCAAATAAGTAACGCGGAGCATCTTTTTGCTTTCCGTGACAAAAAGTTCCCCAGCCGCCCATCACAACTGCTTTATCGGCTCCCGGAACACCGGAAACTTCGTAATACATTGAGTGGCCATTTACATCTAACGTCGGCATGAAAGCTCCAGGATCGAGGGGTCAATTACTCCAAATGTATACAAAGTTGAGTTTTTTGGCTGAAAAACCCAATAACTGCGTTGCCAAATGTACCTTTTGGACACAAAATGCACATTCTTTAGGACAAAGAACGGTTTTCACACTAAGTTTCAGAGAAACGCTTGTGTGGATCTGTGTCCATACTGTCTAGATTGCGATTTGAAACCGGAAGGAGTTCCCCAGTGGATCTCGGAGTATTTTTACCAATTGGCAATAATGGTTGGCTAATCTCAACCACATCGCCGCAATACAAGCCATCTTTCGAATTGAACGTTGAATGTGTTCAGCGCGCTGAAAAGTATGGTTTTGAATTTGCACTGTCAATGATCAAGCTTCGTGGCTTTGGTGGACAGAGTGAATTCTGGGATTACAACTTGGAATCCTTTACCTTGATGGCAGCACTTGCTGCAAAAACCGAAAAGATCAAACTTTTCGCATCAACTGCAATTCTTACCTTGCCACCAGCGATCGTCGCTCGTATGGCAACAACCATTGATTCAATCGCGCCAGGTCGTTTCGGCGTAAACATCGTGTCCGGTTGGGCAAAGGGTGAATACGATCAAATGGGTCTATGGCCAGGAGACGAATACTTCGGCTACCGCTACGAATACTCCGAAGAGTACGTACGCGTTATGCAGGAACTTTGGACCAAGGGCTCATCAGACTTCAAGGGTCAGTTCTTCAAGATGGATGACTGCGTAATGTTGCCAAAGCCTTCTTCGAAGATTCCATTAGTTTGTGCCGGTCAGTCAGAACGCGGTATGCGTTTCTGTGCTGAGTACGGTGACTACCAGTTCATTCTGGGCACTGGCGTCAACACACCAACTGCATTCAAGCCGTCAGCCGATCAACTACTTCGCGCTGCCAAGGAAACTGGCCGTGACATCGGTGCAT
>CAIYGJ010000197.1 GCA_903925705.1 uncultured Actinomycetes bacterium
AATGGCAGCGTGATGCGGCGCAAAATCTGGCGCTCGTTTGCACCAAGGTCCGAGGCTGCCTCAAACGGCGCCATGTCTAGTTGGCTTAGGCGAGCACGAATTGGCAGCAGCGCGAATGGAATACAAAACGCCGTGTGAGCAACGATGAGGCCAACTTTTCCAAGTGGAACCCCAACTGCAATAAACAACCCGAGGGTTCCTACTGCCAATACGATTTCCGCAATGATTAGTGGAGCGCCAATAAGGGCAATAGCCACTGCTTTACCAGTTCGCTGCATTCGAAGTAATCCAAGTGCGGCCATGACTGCAAGAGTTGTCGACAAGACAGTTGCAACAAATCCAACTTGAAGAGAGTTTTTCAAGGCTCGCTGGATGTCAGTGTTTTCAAAAACTCTGCCGTACCACTTGACTGAGAAGCTTTCCCAGACTGCGCCAATTCGACTTGAGTTAAACGAATAAATCACGACGTAAACCAGCGGGATGTAAAGGAAGAACATTACAAACCAAGAAGTTGAAGTAAATCCTGGAAAGTTGCGAAGGTTAACTAACTTGCTGCGCTTTGGTGAAGATGTTTGGGTATGGCTCATACGATTTCCACCTTGTCGCCACGTCGCTGTGCTGCACCTTGAATAACCAATACAAAGAGCAACGTAAGAACGATTAGGAGAACCGCAAGCGCGCTACCGAATGGCCAATTTCGTGCCTGACCAAAGTTGTTTGCAATTACGTTTGCAACCATGTTGGTTTTACCGCCACCCAGCATGTCGGATTGCAAAAACGAACCAAGTGCAGGAATAAACACCAGGGCAATACCAGAAATCACACCAGGTCTAATCGAAGGCAAAATTACTCTCCGAACCACAGTCATACGTTTTGCGCCCAGATCGTAGGCAGCTTCTGCAAGTCTAAAATCAAAGCGTTCCGCAGAAGCGTAAATTGGCAGAATCATAAATGGCAAGAACACGTAGATAAGACCAAGGATTGTGGCTGATGGAGAATACAAAATGCTCCAATCGATGTTAAAAAGTCCTAGGAATTTTCCAATCGGACCTTCATCGGCGATGATCTGACGCATACCGTACGTGCGAATCAGGATACTTATCCAGAACGGAAGTGTTACGAGTGCTACTAACAGGTTTCGCTTTTTGGCGTCACGAGTTGCAATCCACATTGCTACGGGAATTGAAAGCACCAACGTCACCACGGTTGTGATCAATGAGTAGTAAAACGAGGTCCACAAAACCTTTATGTACCGGGTATCAAGCGCGGTAGTTCCATCAAGTTTTTCTTGAATAAATAAGGCTTTGTAGTTCTCGGTGGTGAAAACCCACTTAACGCCTGTTCCTTGTGACGGTTTCTCGAGAAATGAGTAAATGACAATTATGAGAAGCGGAATTCCAATTGCGAATGCCAAGAAGATGATTGGCAAGTAGGCAAGCTTTGGCGATGACTGGCCCGGCCGACCTCGCTGTGCCTGCTTTTTCGGGGGAGTCGCTACTGCGGTCATGAAGCCACCGTGCGAGCAGCTCGGTTTTCTGGATTGAGAGTGACTTGGCTACCTTGAGCTGGAATTTGTGTTCCGTAAGAAGCTAGCGAAGCGATAATCTCAACATCACCCACAGTTACATGAACCCGAACTGAATCTCCAGTGAAAATCACGTCGCGAACGGTTCCACTAATCATTCCGTTGGTCGCAAGTACAAGATCTTCTGGTCGGATCGCAACCGTAACTTCACCAGACGCAGGAATTACGGAATCCGCAGCGAGCTGATCAGTTGGTAGAACATTGCCGCCAGGTAATGAAATACCACCAGTGACAACTGTGCCCTTGATGAGATTAGTTTCACCAATGAAGTCAGCGACGTATGCATTAACCGGACGACGGTAAACCTCTACTGGAGTATCAAGCTGAACAATCTTGCCTTGGCTAAATACTGCTATTCGATCACCCATCGACATGGCTTCTTCTTGATCGTGGGTTACGAAAACGAAAGTAATTCCAGTTTCACGTTGCAGGCGCTTTAATTCCACCTGCATTCCGCGACGTAGTTTTAAGTCGAGAGCCGAAAGCGGCTCATCAAGTAGAAGAACCTTTGGCTTCTTTGCCAAGGCGCGAGCTAACGCAACACGTTGTTGCTGCCCACCTGACAATTGCGATGGCATGCGCTTGGCGTAACCAACTAGCTGAACTTGTTCTAGAGCTTCTTCAACTCTTTTCGCAACTTCTGCTTTATCAACATTTTCCATTTCTAAACCAAATGCGATATTGTCACCGACAGTCATGTGTGGGAACAGGGCATAAGACTGGAAGACAGTATTTACTGGACGATCATATGGAGGCTTATCGTCGATACGTTCGCCCTGCAAAATAATTTCGCCACTGTCTGGATATTCCAGCCCAGCAATGCTTCGAAGCAAAGTTGTTTTTCCACAACCAGAAGGACCTAGCAAGATAAAGAATTCACCACTAGCGATGTCCAAAGTCACATCATCAAGTGCACGAACTTCGCCACCTTCTGGAGTTTGGAAAACTTTTGTAATGTTGCGAATCTCGAGATACTTCTCGCTCAAAGTTGCCTACTTTCAAATGTTGCGAATTCGTCTGAAACTAAAGGGTTTCGAGATTGAACTTACAACGAAATGGCTTTTAAAAAGGGCAAATTAGGCAATGTAACATTTTGCTAACGCTGGAATAAACGCCTACAAACGTGGTCTGGCTGGGGAGAATTTCAAGACATCTCGAGAAACTTGCCGTCCAGCAATCAAATCGGACACGAATTTTCCAGTTCCTGGCGCCATCATCAAACCCAGCATTCCGTGACCAGTTGCAGCAATCACGCGAGGCGCCTTTGGCAGTGCACCGATATATGGCATGCCATCAGGACTGGCAGGTCGAAGTCCAGTCAACTCATTCTTAACTTCAAATTTGTCGGGAAGGTTTAGAGCCTGGCGTGCAGTAGCAATCAACTTTGATGTCGCTTTTGAATTAACAGACATGTCGTTAGCTGATGTCAGAGCAAATCCAGTACTCATTCGAAATCCCCAGTCCAACGGATTGGTGGCAATTCGTTGATCTGCCAACATCAGAGTCCGTGATGGCATGTTTGTCACGCCAGGAAGAGTTACGGACTGACCTTTAGCCGGCATGATTGGAAGATTTTCACCGAGGGTCTTAGCAAGATCTCGAGACCAAACACCAGCTGCTAAAACAACATAGTCACTTATCCAAGAGTCAGTTGCCGTTATGACTGTAACGTTGCGACTTGTTGAAGACATTCCAGTAATTTTTTCATCGCGGAATGCGACTCCGATTGCTTCGCAGTTTCTGCGGTAAACCTCAACTAGTTTCCCTGGATCTAAACCAAAGTCAGAACTAAATTCAACGACGGCCTTAACAGTGTCCTTGAGGATTGGCTCAGCTTCCAAACTGGTTGCAAGATCAAGTTGCTTAGCGTCCACGCCGTACTTTGTTACTAGGTCAACTTCGTGTTCAGCATCAGCTTCGGCGTTGTCTGATGTGTATACGTACCACTGAGGTTGATTGGTCCGCTTTAAGTCCGTTGTTTCAGTTAGACCTTCGATGACATCCATGCTGGTATCTAGAAGTTCTTTTAGCGCAGGTGCGCAGTGATCAACATGGGCATCGGTGCAGGAGCGAGCAAATTTAAGTGTCCATGGCGCAAGTAGTGGACCTGCACCAGGTGTCATCGCAAATGCGCCGGTTCTTCCAATCAAATTTTTGAAACCAGTTTGGACCATTCCTGGTGCTGCAAACGGAATAATGTGGCTTGGGCTGATCCATCCCGCATTCGCCAGCGAAGTTCCGTAACTTGATCCACCGGTTTCAACGACGATTACTGAAGCGCCATCTTTCGCTAACTCCCACGCGCAAGCAAGACCGACGATACCGCCACCAATTACCGTGACATTATTTTGTGAACTCATGGTCATAGCCTATGGACTTTAGGTTGCAGGCACATGTGGAGTATGAGAAATATGAACTGCCTGCAATGCCTGGCTAGTGAGTAAGGAAGGCCACTTCCTCAAAAGTGCCACCATAAGCAGGGGCAGCATTAACCCATGCCTGTTTAGTGCCTGAGTCACCAACTAATCCCATAAACGAATACATGTCCTCTCGCCAACGACCCAGAGTTATACAAACTCCAGAATCCTTGTCAAGCAAAAGCTTCTTGATGTCTTCGGCAGAATTTAGGTTTTCTCGATTTTCTTCAACCGCAGCCATCCGAGCATAGGAACCCTCCGACCCGGTGTACTCCCGAGTGAACGCATGGTTGGTGTGTCCGGAAACATCCGAGTTAGTAGCTACATCGATTACACCATCAGCTGCAGCTTCCACCATAAATAAATCTTTTCCATCCAGCACTGTGTAGTTCTGACCAACGGCATGTGGAATTTCTCTGATGTATGCAATTGCGTCAGCCGCGGTTGGTTGATGCAAAGCACCTCGAGTTACAAAATCAACCGGCATCCCAGTCATATTGGTGGCAAGGTCCAATGCGTTGACAACAACAATCACACCATTTGAATTCATTCCCATAGTCGCAAGCGATCCAGGATAAGTTGCGGCAATAACGCTTAAACCAGATTCATCTTGAACATTCAAAACTGTCTGTAATCCATTAGTCCAGTCCGGCAAATCCATATTTTGGCCAGCAGATCTTGAACCCTCTCGGGTAATCGCAATCGCAGTACAACCCATGCCACCCGTTAGCGCCCATGATTCATCGAGCATCGAAAGCGCTGCCACTTGGTACCACGGCATGTTCGCAGATTCTGCCATGGCTTCTAATTCTGCGACTAAGTCTGGACAATATCTTTCTGCGGTTTCCCAGCCGCCGACTTCTGTTAAGCGATGTGCTAAATCTTCGGCATCAACATCGTTTTTACTGAAGTGAAGCACCCATCGATTCCATGCAGTTTCAAGAAGTCCGGAAAGTTGTCCACCAATTTGGATACCACGCTGCGCACCTGACCCAGATGCAGTTACGACGTTTAACGCCATTGCGAACTCCTAAAGCAAGTAGGTGCGGGTGAGTGTCGCTGCGTTTTGGGGTTCGCTCGTAATGTGCTGACCATTGAACGTTACGACATTTCCCGTGTGGTCGACATGGATTTCGCCAAGAATTCCGTGCCGAATCATGTCTGAACTTCTGATAGTTCGGGTATTTCGGACAGGCACACTACGTCTCCTAGAAAGCGATACCTCGGAGTTGCTGTTTGTGAAGTGCACGCCCAAGTCTTCGGCAGTTTCGCCAAATGCGCCGAATTGCGGACCAATGACTAATGGCTGGGCGTTCGTTACTGTTGCACCAGGATCTCCAACAACACCCCAAGCTGGAAGACCATTCTTAATGATCATGTTTGGCTTCGAGGCAAATGTCGCAGATGGCCACAAGACAATGTCTGCCATAAGTCCAACTTGGAGTGAACCAATTTCGTGAGACAGACCATGTACGAGCGCAGGGTTAGTTGTAATTTTTGCAACATGCATCAGGACTCGTTCGTTATTGGTTGCGACATCATCTGGCGCTACGGAACCATCAAGGATTGCGTGGTCAGCAAACATACTTGCCATTGCAAAAGTCTTTCGCCAAGTGTCATCCACTCGTCCCATGCCAAGCGCATCAGACGAAGTAACGGGAATTACTCCCATGTCATGCAGGCGATTTTCAGCTGCCATAGTGGCGTTACGTACTCGATTACGCGCCATTTGAACATCACTTGGTAATTCTGGATTCATCCCATGTGCCGAAATAATCATTGCAACGTGCTCATCGGCTGCATTCACGCCAAACGCAAGAGTTGGATTTGTTGATGAAGCCAAAATGTTTTCTCGTCCAGCCATTGTCAACACATCAGGGGAGTGACCGCCACCGCATCCTTCAACATGGAATGCATGAACAGCGCGGCCAGCAATAACATCTAACGTGTCTGAAACGCTGAGCATTTCGTTTAATCCATCGGTATGAAGTGCGACTGCCACGTCATATTCATCGGCAAAAGTTAATGTCGTATCGATTGTTCGGGGGTGAGCACCGGTGTCTTCGTGAATCTTGAATCCACAAACTCCACCAGCAAGTGCTTCCTCAAGGGGAGCTCTAGTCGATCCAGCTGCTCGACCCAAGATGCCAACATTTAGTGGCCAAGCACCATACATATTGTGAGCCTGTTCAAGAGCCCACTTTGAACTAACGCCAACACCCCAAAAAGGTCCGAATTCTTGAGCAATTATGGTTGTGACCCCGCTGGCGAGCGCTGCGTCACAAACCCGAGGCGACATGGCATGAACGTGAGTGTCCACGCCACCGGCGGTTGCAATTAAACCTTCGCCGGGAATGATGATGGAGCCGCTACCTATTACTACTTCGACACCATCCATAGTGTCTGGATTTCCAGCCCTACCGATTGCACAAATGCGGCCAGCGCGAATACCTATTGAACTTACTCGGATACCTTGAATTGCATCAATTATCAAGACATTTGTGATTACCACATCACAAGATTCACTACTTGGTACCGATCGCATGCCAATGCCATCGCGCATATTCTTACCAAAGCCGATTTGTACTTCATTTCCAAGTTCTCGATCATCAGCTTCAACACGAACTACAAGTTGGGTATCACCTAAGCGAACAAAGTCTCCTTTGCGAGCACCATGCACTGCGATGTCTTGCTGACTATCGGTTAACTCTTGCTGATTCATGATTCAAATCCCAAGTATCCGAGCGATCTGGCTTTAGAAATTGCTGCCTCTTTCGCGCCTGGGGCATCAAGTGGCCCATCAACTAATCCAGCAAACCCAATCAAAATTCGATTTCCAGATATTGGAACCAACTTCACATCGACTTCAACCCCTGGTGGAAAGTCAACATGTTCGCCAGCTGGAATGTGAAGGTGCCTGCCATACGATGCAACGCGATCAAATCTCAGACGCGGATTAGCTTCAAAGAAATGCATGTGCGTTGTTACGGAAATTTGAATCTCTGATTCGTTAACAACTGATACCGACACGAGGTCAGGATTAGTTTCATGAGTTATTGGAGTCAGCCGCGTAACTTTGCCAGGAACATCAACATCTTTAGATTCAAAATTAACCATCACTAAACGACGGCCGTCAGAGAAAACCGCTTCAACTGCAATTCCACTTAAGAGCGGTCCTACTCCAGGCAATAATTCACCATCCGTAACTGCAGTCAAACCGGATTGAAGCGCAACCGAATGGCTAGCACCATCGCGCGCGGCTTCGATGACTGCGTGGGAAATTAAGGCAACAGCTTCTGGCTTATTGAGTTTCACACCTCGGGCTCTTCTAGATTGCGCAAGTTGGGCAACGTTAAAGATCAACAATCGATCTAGTTCTGAAGGCGTTAATTCCACGACTTAAACCTATCTTGACCTATTTATGTCGAGGCAATTTTCACTAGCCAAAGACTCGAACGCCACCAAGCCAGGTGCCAACTACTTTTGCTCTGCGGACTTGCATTGGCTCCAAGGCATGAACGTCAGAGTTAAGTACGACGATGTCGGCTCGTTTTCCGATTGATAAATCTCCCCACAGGTGTGACTCATTAGCTTGCACGGCTGAGCCCATTGTGTAGGCAGTCAATGCTTCATCTAAAGTTAAGCGCTCTTTTGATACCCAACCTTCAGGCGGAAATTCTTCGTCCGTTTGTCGAGTTATTGCAACGCCAATACCTTCCATTGGAACCGGGGAAGTAACCGGCCAGTCAGAGCCAAATGAAATCTTGGTGCCACTGCGAAGCAAAGTTGCCATTGGGTATTGTCGATCTGCTCGCTCTTGGCCAAGTCGAGGTACAGTCAGCACGACCTGTTCGTTAGCAAGTTGAGCCCACAGTGGTTCAAAGTTTGCGATCACGTCCAACTCTTTAAAACGCGGCAAATCTGCAGGATCGATCAATTGGGAGTGTGCAATAACTGGGTTAATTAGATTGCCGTGCACATTGCGGGCATTTTCAAATGCATCTAAGGCATTTCTAATACCAGCATCACCAATTGCATGGATGTGTGCTTGGAATCCACTTTTAACAACTTCGGCAACAGCTTCGATTAGTTCTTCCCGACGCCAGTTTGGAATGCCTTTACTTGGGCAATCACAATAATCTTCGAGAACTGCAGCGGTGCCACCCTCAAGAATTCCATCTGCGAAAAACTTAACGGTATTTCCGGTAATCCATTCCGGCGCTTCGTTGTTTACGCGATCTCGTCTAGCAACGTTGCTTTCGAGTTTGGTACGCCAGACCCCTTCAGGTTCGGCAAGCCAAGCTAAGTTAACTCGAAACTTGAGAGCTCCTGCTTTTGCTCCTTGTAGCCAAGTTTCCAAAGTGTCGTCTTCAACCCAAGCGTCTTGTGCCCAAGTAACTCCGCAAGCTGAATAGGCATCAGATGCCGCACGTACAACTTGATCCCGTTGCTTGGCATCGAGTTTTGGTAAAAGTTTGTAAACCATATTCCAGGCGCCCCATTCGCGCAAAGTTCCAAGGACTGTTCCATCTGGGCGCAGAAGTATTTCGCCATCGTGAGGCTGTGGTGTTTCGGGGGTAATGCCAGCAAGTTCTAGCGCTTTGGTATTGACCCAAGCAGTGTGATAATCCATAGCGCGAAGTACTACCGGACGATCTGGAACTATTTCATCTAGCCACTTAGCATCAAATTCGCCGCGGGGCGCCAAACTTGGATCGTAGCCTTCACCGCGAACCCAAGGAGCATCGGGATTTTCATCCGCCCAAGTTTTAATCGCTTCTAATAGTTGTTCAAGCTTTTCTGGTCCGCGCACCGGTGCGAATAAAGTTTCGGTACCGCCGAAAACTGGATGTGCATGGCCATCTCCAAAACCTGGCAACAAAGTTGCACCTTTTAAATCAATTTTTTCATCAGCCGCTAGAGCGAGCGCGTCCGCTCCATGGGCGACTATTACACCGTCAGTTGCTGCAATCGCATCCGATGACTCATTTTCATTGATCCATACTTTGCCGTTGTGCCAAACGGTTGTAGCCATTTTTCCCCTAGATTCGTTTCAAAAAATTAATACTTATACCTTTACAGATTTTTTGAAATACGGGGCAGGAATTCAAAGACAAGTCTAAATTTGGGAAAGCCCATAGGCAACTGCGTATCTATGGCCAAGTTTCCCTGCGACATTTCCGCGGCCAATTCCTTTAATGCCCGGAATGGCTCCGATAACTGGGATTAGTTCATCATCAGCTACAGGTCCGCCGACTACGACAAGATCTAGATCTTTGGGAATTCCAGTTCGGGCTTCCAAGCTTCTAACTAACCGTGACACATTTAGCCCGATTGCAGCCTGCTTTAGACCCTGGCGCATGATCCGCCATTCGGCAGGCTGCAAGTTCTGCCCGAAAGTCAGAAAGCCTGCTGGACCTGGCGTAACCAATGAGCCCATTGCCGAAGCGGGGTATGGGGCTGTTTCCGAAACAAAATTCTTACTGCCGTCTTCAGAGAGCAAAACTTGAGGTGATTCGAGTCTTTGCGCCGGACCACGTTTAATCCAGTCTGCGGCACCTCTTGAAGTATCAAGTGCAAAGGCGACTGCAGCAGTTAAAAGCTCACCGGCTCCAGCGGCAGATATTTCAACCTCGGAAATCAAATCGATTGTGCCACCTCCGATGTCAAGGATTGCAGCGCCCGATCCAACACCAGGTGTACTTGTTGCACCTATCCGCGCAGCGAAACTTTCTGATTCCGCAATTTCGACCGGCACTCCAAACAGCGCCGATAAATCAACATCTGAGTTAAAACTATGTGGCGAAAGTTGAGCTAGAGCTAAGTCTCTTGTGTGCCCTACTTGTCGCAAGCCACGATCCGCTAAAACTTTTGTGATGTCAAAAGCCCAAATGTCAGAGGTGCTAATTGGATCTGTAATCGCAATCCTAGAAACATCGCCAATTAGGGAGTTTTCAATTTTGGCAATTGCTTCAAACAGCTCAGTTGTTGTGCCATCAATCCAATCAATAAAACCGTTATTGGTTTTAGTAGAGATTTGGGTTTCCGAAAAAAGTCCAATTAACGCAGTTCGTTCATTCTTTACCCATCGCACAATTTCATTCAGTGGACTTGCATCCATTTCGGAAAGATCAAGAGCTGAACGTAGTGCCCAAACATCAGTGGCAATTTTAAGTGAAGAGTTTTGTGGCCTAACTTCAAGAAAAAGTCTGTGTGCCGTGCGCGCGATTTCTACATCAACACCATCAGCGATAGGAATGTCTGCACTTACACGCTTAGCAACCAACACGGCTTCGTCATCGGCGATTACTGCGCCAACTATGTTTGATCCGTTTGCCAACTCTTGATTGATGGCTGCGGCAGCAAACTCGAATCCAACACCACTTGGCACTACTGCGATCAAAGAGACTTCACTTATTGCTTCTTGGGTTATCAACCAGGGTTGGCCGATTGCCCAGCCATCACCAACAACACTTTGATGAGCGGTCTTTAAGATTTGCAACCGACCAGTATCTGGCAATGGTTCGTGAATAGTTGAAGTTAAGGTCTCAACTGGTTGCCATGGGGCTACAACAACCTTTTCAATTGTGAGCTGGTGTTCGCGCTGCAAACTTTGCAAAAGTGAAACTGCTGCTTTGATTGAGGCTTCCGAACCTTTCATACCTCGAGTAGGTCTGCGATCCCAGGCGATCGGCTCACTTCCAGAAGCGATCACGATTTCGGTCGTGGAATTACCAATATCGATTCCAGCAACAAGTCCCATATGAACTATTTTGCTGCTAAACCACGACGAGCATAAACATCTGCCGCTTGCCTAAATAGCACCGCATTCTTTTCCGCACCATGCTTTGATAACTCGTCAGCAATCTCTAGTAGCTGCGTGGGAGTTGAACGTCCCGGACGCAAGGCATCGTAGTAACCCATAACTAACTCGTCTGATAGCGAAGTTAGCTCTGCGGCTCGAAGAAAGTTTTCAGCTAATTGTGGATTGCCATTGTCTCTGGCAACTTGGGCTTGCTTTGCCAAAGTTTCAGGATGGATTCTGACATCGTCGAGAGTAATGTCGCCACGTCGAATTGATTCAACAGTAACTTCAGAAACATTTTTTCCAGAAAAACCTTTTTGTTCACTCATAACTATCTAAGCTCCATAACTTCAGGCCCATTGCTATTCACGCACTCTCGCTCAATGGCCACTAGCGATACGACTTTAGTGTGATAGCGCGCTTCGATTGCCTCGTCTGAGTAAGGATTTCTAACCGGTTCAGGAGTGGCGCCCTTGGCATGACGGCCAGCGTTGATTCCCATCATTCGATAAAGCTCACGGGTAATAGTTGGTGCAACTGAATACAGTTCTAGATTTGCTAGCGGTGCAAGGTCTCTGCGATGAATCAAGGCGGTACCTTTTGCTTGAAGTCCAACGCTGACTCCTGATCCAGAAAGTCTGGCTGCAGTTAGCCCAATCATTCCTAAATCAAGTGTGTCATTGATTCGAACAATTCTTCCTGTGCAACCTTCTTCTTCTAATCCTGCCAGGACTTCTGAGATAGCGTCAGCAAGACTTAATCCAGAGAGTGTGACCCAGATGTTTTTACCAGTTGCTGGCGAAACTCCAATAACAACATCGCGAGGATCGTAACTCGTCTCAGCAGCCCCAGTTGCAAATATGTTTTTGTGTTCAAAACTCTGTTGCTCTACGAGTAGGTCGGCAACTGACCGCTGTTGTCGGATTGTGTCGATCTGCGCTTGCCGGGTCGGTGTTGGTTGGTATCCAGTTCCTGGTCCAGAGTATTCATTTGGATCAGTTACTAATGACAGTACGTTCATGTC
>CAIYGJ010000198.1 GCA_903925705.1 uncultured Actinomycetes bacterium
TCACCTTAAAAAAGAAAAGAATAGGACCGCAACCAACACTTTGTGCAGCCTCGAACAAATTCTTCGCACCAATTAGGCGTAGTTGCCCGTCAATTGCGCGGTAAGTAAATGGCAGTGTCCAAAGTGAGTAAAAGAAGGTTAAGGCAAATGGGGAAACTAAGAACCCAGGAAACACCTCTCGAAATGTTGCCGCAACTCCAACAACCAGTGCCACGGGAGGTACCAGCCAGGTTGCAACTGTAGCTCCGGTAAGCCAGGGCTTTAGTTGTGGAGCTGATACTTCTACATAAGTTGTTAACGGCACTAGGACCAAAAAGGTCAGGGCAATTGTGGCTAGACAGAGTTGCAAGCTAAGAATTGTTGACTTGATTACACCAGCGTCCTGAAATGCTACGGCTAGCGAACCTAAGCTCCAGCCCTGAAAAACGTTTTCTGTGGTGAGTAAAAATGAAGGTATCGTTTGGAAGGCAAAGCGCGCCATAGCGAGCATCGGCAGCAAAAAGTATCCGATCAGAAGAACCCAGAAACTAATCCGAGCAAATTTGGTTACAGAGTTCACTGCTCAGCCCACCGACTAACCCGACGTTGTAGCAGCGTTACTGCAACTAGTGAAAGCGCTAGCAGTATCAAGGCCCAGGTGACGATCGCAAAACCTAGCTCATCCTCACCTGTAATCACATTTCCTTGGAGAATGAATCGAATTTGCAAAGGGATCAATTGTCCAGCACCAGTACTTAGTGCGTACGCAGTTGCGTAGGCACTAAAAGAGTTGACAAAAAGTAAGACAAATCCGGTCACGATAGTTGGAAGCAAAATCGGTATGCCTACTGCTCGCCAGAACTGCCACGAGCTGGCGCCCATAGACGTTGCACTTTCAAACCATGATGATCGTAATGAAGTCACTGCTGGAGTCATGATTAGAAACATAAGTGGAATCTGAAAATACAGATACACCAAGGCCCAACCTGCCAACCCAGTTAGCGAGAAGCCAAGCTCAACCAAATCAATTCCGATAGCAGCTAAAACTTTTGTCAGAATTCCTTGAGTTCCTAGCAATGCGATGAAAGCGAATGCTAGCGGTAATCCCCCAAGTTGTGATGCCACAGCGGACCATGAATCAGCTATAGTTCGGGATCTGCTTTCCACCGGCAAAGTACGAAGCAAGATAGCCATGACCAACCCAATGCCACCACCAATGAGTGAGGTTATAAAGCTGAGTTGTGCCGTTATAACAAACGAGTCTTTATAGGTGCCAGACATTGCTCTGGACATGTTAAAAAAGGAAAGCTCTTCATTATGTATGAAGGCTTTCTCAATAGTCGTAAGTGTTGGCCAAACTAGAAATATCGACATTAAGATTACAAATGGCGCCGCAACAATTAATGCAGGGGCGAATTTTCTGATTCTTTTCATTGCGTTATTCAGAATAGCGGCGGGTGGAAAACTCCACCCGCCGCTTCTCGAGATTCTGACTTCTGACTAATCAGAAACCATCGGTCCCCAGTTTTCAGTCAAGGCTAACTTGGCTGCATCAATCTGGGCTTGTGATGGGAACTTGATTGCTGCCCATGCGTCCTTTGTTGGAAGACCGGCGGCAAGATCTGCAGGGATAACACCAGCGTCAAGCATTGCTGCATAACGTGCTGGGATTGCGCCACCCTTTAGGTACTCAAGTGCTCCATCATTTCCTGAGATATGCTCAAGGAACAGCTTTGCAGCACACGGATGTGCGGCCTCCGAGACTGCTGCTTGCGCGTAGTACCCAACGTACAAACCGTCTGTAGGTGTGATTACTGGCATTTCGAAACCAGCAGTCTTTAGTTCAGCCTGTAGCCCTGGGAAGTTGTATGACCAATCAAGTGCGATTGGTGCATCACCAGAAATGATTGCTGCAGGTGTGATGTCGGCTTGATTCAAGTTTCCAGATTTCTTTAATTCTGCAAAGTACTCGATTCCAGGCATGATGTCATCGAAAGAGCCACCGTTTGCAAGAGATGCTGCCATAACTGCGGCAAATGCTGCGCCAGCTTCACGCGGATCACCATTGATAGTTACTTGTCCCTTGTATTCAGACTTCTTTAGATCTGCCCAGCTAGTTGGCGCATTCTTTACCAACTTGCTGTTGTATGCGATTGACATAACACCGGTGTACGCACCAATCCAGTTACCATCTGCATCTTTTAGAGCAGCTGGGATTTCATCCCAGTTAGTTGTCTTGTATGGAGCGTTCCATCCTTTATCAATGAATTCTTTTGTAAATGATGGGCCAATGTCCACTATTTCAGGCATTCCTGGCTGACCGCGAAGTGTTGAGATTGCAGTTAGTTCGTCTGCAGATGAAGCATCAGGATTTGCTACTGGAGCTTCAATGCCGTACTTGGACTTAAAGGTATCTAGCACACCTTTGTAGTTTGCCCATGTGTCTGGCAATGCAATTAAGTCAACTTTGCCCTCAGTCTTTGCAGCAGCTGCAATTTCTTCGACGGTGGTTCCACAGCTTGTGGCACCAGCTGTTGTTGAAGGTGATTCTGAGGCACTTTCTGAACTGTTGCTGGAGCATCCAGCAAGAAAAATTGTACCAACTGCTGTTAGCGCAATTAATTTCTTTGAAATTAACATATGTAGACTCCTTAGTCTGTCGAAAGGAGTCTGTCGAACGATTCTAAATTGCAATCGAAATTACAACGAACCGAAAATGAACTTTCAAATTCGAAAAAGCACTTTACCTAAACGTTTAGTAAAGTCCGAAACTCAAGTTACCGAAAGTCTGATTTCGTGAAGGAGCTTGAAAAATAGTGCTAGCCAACTTTGTAAACGTGACCGTTCTTCTTGCCATTAACTGATTTTGCGTAAGCCTTGCCACATGCTTTAAGTGTTACTTGCTCAAAGCCTACGAAGTATGGATGGTAGCCGGTTGCTTCAACCAAAACGCTTGGGCTAACGACATTGATTCGCATGCCACGTGGCATTTCGATTGCTGCAGCCATGACGAAAGATTCCAAAGCTCCGTTTGAAAGTGAAGCAACAACGCCGGTTGGAATCGCGGCGCGTTCCAAAATTCCAGTGGTTAACGTGAATGAACCACCGTCGTTAACGTATTCAAGTCCTTGACGAACTAGTTCAACCTGCCCCAAAATTTTGTCGTTGATGCCAGATTGGTAATCCGCGAGTGTGAGTTCAGACAAAGTCTTGAACGGGACCTTGCCGGTAGCAGAAATAACGGCATCCACTTTGCCGACTTTGGCATACATAGCGGCAATAGATTCTGGATTAGTTAAGTCAACGGAAACCTCACCGCTGCGAGATGCTTGGATGATTTCATTGCCATCCGATAGGGCAGCCACTGCGCCAGATCCAAGTAGTCCGTTCGCGCCAACAATAAGAATCTTCAAAACAATCTCCTCTAACGAGTTCAAGTCTTACGAGTCTAGGGCAGGGCTGTGGATAAAAAATCAGCTTTACAAATCCAAGCGCATACCGTTGAGGGATGCGCAATCTCCTACCCTTAATGGTTTTTATTGGGTTTGGAACCTGCCTTTCAGTAATAGACCTCAGGGTGCATCGGCTACCGAACTCTGTAGTCGGTTGGTTCACGGTAGTTCAAGGTTCTGCGCTGATTTTGCTAAGCGCAGGCAACCTCAAACAGTTAAGCGAAGTCATAATTGTGGCTAGCGCGACTACAGCAAGCTATCTGATCTTGTTCGTACTTAGTCGGGGTTCATTAGGTATGGGAGATGTAAAGTTTGCGTTCCCAATTGGTTTAACGGTTGGTTGGTACTCAGCTGATTACTGGTTGGCGGCAATCTTTGCGTCATTCTTCTTGGCAGGATTGGTGGCATTCATCGGATTAGTATCCAAGCGAATGACCCGAAAATCACGAATTGCATTTGGTCCCTACATGTTTATAGGTACATTTTTGGTTTGTTGCTTGGGAATACTGCCTCTATGAAGTTGGTTTCCTGAAACAATGTATTCAGAGATTCAGGAGATTTTGAAATGACAAGCAAGTGCGATGCCGTGGTAATCGGAGCTGGAGTGATTGGATCTTCGGTTGCCTACGAGTTGGCCCGAAAAGGTCTATCGGTAATCGTTGTTGATAAAGCAGCAGCACCTGGTCTTGGTTCAACAAGCTCATCCAGTGCTGTAATTCGATTCAATTATTCGACGTACGATGCTGTGGCACTTTCCTGGGAAGCTTTTCAATGTTGGAAGAATTGGCGCACTCATCTAAACGCTGCTACTGATGAAGTTCTCGCGGAAGTGCGAAACATTGGCGTGATGATGGTGAAAGTTCCTGTGGTTTCGATCCCGCTTACTAAAGAGCTGTTTATAGCTGTTGGTATTGAACATGAAGTCGTTGATGCTAAGCGAATGCAAGAAATCGTTCCAGGAATTGATACTGGAATGTACTGGCCGCCTAAGAAAATCGATGACGATGAATTCTGGGAAGATGCCACCGATGCAATCGAAGCTATGTACACACCAGAAGGCGGATACATCAATGATCCGTTGTTAGCAACAGTGAATCTGGCGAATGCTGCGATGCGACTAGGTGTTGAGTTTAAATTCAAGAAGGAAGTCACTGAGATCTTGACTGCCGATGGTCGAATTTGTGGTGTTGAGTTAAACGATGGTGAACAAATCGAAAGTCCAGTAGTTGTGAATGTTGCTGGACCTTGGGCTAGTCGAATCAACGACTTAGCTGGAGTTGGTTCCGACTTCACTGTTTCAGTTCGCCCGATGCGTCAAGAAGTTCATCACGTTGCCGCACCAGAGCAATTCGACAAAACCCCAATAATCGGTGACTTAGATCTAGGTGTTTACATTCGACCCGAGTCAGGACATGCGTTCCTAGTAGGTGGCACTGAACCTGAATGCGATGAATTCCAATGGGTTGAAAACCCAGATGAAGTAAACATGGTTCGAACCCAAGAACTCTTTGACGCTCAAGTGACACGGGCAGCTCGCCGACTGCCAGATCTAAAGGTGCCATCAAGTGCCAGCGGAGTCGTTGGTGTTTATGACGTTTCGTCCGACTGGACGCCGATCTATGACAAGAGTGAATTGCCCGGTTACTACATGGCAATTGGCAGTAGCGGCAATCAGTTCAAGAACGCGCCGACTTCCGGTCGAATAATGGCAGAACTTATTACCGCAGTTGAAGCTGGACATGATCATGATGCTGATCCGGTTATTTATAGAACTCAACACACAAATCAAGAAATTAATCTTGGAACCTTCTCGCGCAAACGTGCTTTGAATGAAAATTCTTCCGGCACCGTAATGGGTTAGGTATTTAACGCTTCGATCGCTCCTTGGCGAGTTACGGCAAGACCAAGTTCAGTTAATGCCACTGCTGCCTCACCCATTGTGCTTTGCGCACCTGCGGCCGCTCCCAGTTGTTGACCACTTAAGTTTCTATGGTGGATTGATTCCATGATCACGGCCAACTTAAAGCAAGCCAATGCAACACATTCGTCCAAGTGAGAAATGTCTAGGCCAGTTTGTTCAACGTAGCGATCTAAAACTTGTTGTCTGGACCAGAAACCTGGGCCACTTGTTACATCCTGCGCAACTGGAATCTTTTTGCGCAAGGTATCTGTTGCCTGATTCCAATAGACCAACGAAATTGCAAGATCTGAGATTGGATCTCCAAGCGTGGACATTTCCCAATCTAGAACTGCCACAATCTCGCTGTTTGCAAGATCCAGAATCACATTGTCGATGCGGTAGTCACCATGCACGATAGAAGTCGGAAGTGACCCGGGTACTTTTGCAATTGCCGTTTCTAACCATGAGTGAAGTGCTTCGATCTCAGGGAGTTCACGTGTCTTTGTGATCTGCCATTGCTCACCCCAACGCTTTACTTGTCGCTGCAGATATCCAGCTGGCTTGCCAAGTTGATCTAACCCAGCAGCGACCGGATCAACGGCATGCAATCGTGCCAAGGTATCGACCAGCTCTTGCGATATCTCGCTGGCTTGCTGCGCCGTGAGCGATTGCGCGGATTTGGCTGACTCAATTACTCGCCCGTCAACAAAATCCATCATCATGAACTTGGCACCAATTACGGATTCGTCTTCACAATATCCACGAGTACTCGGAGTTGGAAAAGAAACTGAATTCAAACCCGAAAGCACTCTGAATTCTCGACCCATGTCATGGGCTGAGGGCATGATGTGACCAAGTGGTGGCCGTCGAAGCACCCAACTCGAATCGCTTGCATCCGTTAGCTTGTAGGAGATGTTAGATCTTCCACCAACCAACAACTTTGCTACCAATGGCTCACTTGAATCAAAGCCAGCAACGTTTTCTTGCATCCACAACCGAAGTGGTTCTAGTTGTAACCCTGGTGGATCGGAAACTTGGTTTGTCACGCCCAGTCTCCAGGCAATTTGCCTGCCTGTGAATGGCGAACTGAGCGACGGGAAATTGACCAACGATGAACTTCGGACGGTCCATCGTAAATTCGAAATGGGCGGATGTCACGGAAAATTTGGGCAATTGGTAACTCGCTTGAGGTTCCCTTTGCGCCACAGAGTTGCATCGATCGATCCACGATTCTAAAAGTGGCTTCAGCGACAAAAGTTTTAGCAATTGACGTTTCGGCTCGAGCTGGAAGGCCCTGATCCAAAACCCACGCAGCCCGATGGATTAATGCACGGCAGGCAGCTATATCAATTTCGTTATCAGCGATCATTTGTTGGGCCATTCCGAGTGATGCTAATTCAGTTCCAAACATTGGACGAGTTGCTGCGTAAGCCACTGCAGATTCGTGAGCCCTGCGAGCTGCGCCTAACCAGCGCATGCAATGAGTCAGGCGTGCGGGTCCAAGACGAACTTGAGCATTTACGAAACCTTCATCAACTTGGCCAAGTACCGCATCATCAGATACTTCGCAATCATTAAAGTCCACAACGCCATGGCCACCAGTGAAAGCACTATCCAGAGTGTCCAGGCTGCGTACTACTTTCATTCCTGGATTGTCGGCATCAACTAGGAACATCGTTGCCCCACCTGAAGTCTTCGCCATTACGATCGAGAACCCAGCGCCATCAGCGCCAGTAATCAACCACTTGTTTCCGTTTATTACCCAGCCGCTGCTGGATTTAACTGCAGAAGTTGAAAGCAAGTTTGGATCTGCGCCAGCACCAGGACTTGGCTCGGTCATTGCAAATGATGACCTAGTCTCGCCGCGCGAAAGGGGTGCTAGATATTTTGCGCGTTGCTCTGGAGTTGCAATTTTGTTTAGCAACAAAATGTTGCCTTCATCTGGAGCCGCGCAATTCATTGCGGTTGGCCCAAGCAAACTACGACCGGACTCCTCCAGGATTACGGCTTGTGCAACATGGTTAAACCCATGGCCGCCAAACTCGGCTGGCGCAGTTGGCGCGAAAACTTTAGCGGCTCGCGCCTTGCCCTGTAACACAACTCGCAAATCTGGATTGATGCCGTGTGAATTCGGATTCAATTCTGGTTCATGTGGAATTACGTCAGTATTGATGAAGTTGCGAACTCGCAATGCAAAATCTTTAACTTGCTGATCTTTATCAAACTCATAGCTCATGTGAGGAATCCATAACAATAGTTTTCGTGGTCACAATTCTATCTTCCGTTATGCTTGAAGTTATAACTTCTCAAACATTAGGGCTGCTTCGAAATGACTGATTTGTCACCTAAAGGTTCACTAACCTTTGAGGCCCTGACACTACTTCGAGATGAAATTATTCAAGGGAAAATCCGCCCGAACGAAAGATTGATCGCAGTAGATCTAGCCGAGCGCCTTAAGACATCACGCACTCCGATTCGAGAAGCCTTGCAACTTCTGGAAGCCGAAGATTTAGTAGTTGCTGCCAAGCGTGGCTATGTTGTCCGCGAACATACTCGCGATGAAATTGCTGAAATCTATGAGGTACGTGCCTCGCTCGAAGGCATGGCAGCTCGGTTAGCAGCCCAAAAGTCTGGCACGTCGGCATTCAAGGAAATTGAAAAGATTGGTGCTCATAAAGATTCTCTGATTACTTCAAGTGATCGGGATTTAATCGTGGATTTAAACGATCAATTTCATGCAGCAATCTTTACAGCCTGTGGAAACTCGCGATTAGAGCGAATCAACCGAAGTAATAGTCAACATTTCTTTAACCATCGAATTGCTGAGATGTACACCAAAGAAGAAACAAAACTTTCAATTAAGGGCCATGCCGCGATTCTGAAAGCGATTAAGAATCATGATCCAGATGAAGCAGAGACCGTCGCACAACAACACGTGTTCGACGCATTAGAAGTTACGTTATTAAAACTTCGCTAATTTAAGTGTTGCCATTTATGGTGATGCCGCCGTCAACTGTAATAGTTTGCCCAGTTATGTAGCTGGAATCTGACGACATCAAGAACTTAACTACAGTTGCAATCTCATGTGGTTCTGCCAAACGCTTTTGTGGAATGCGTGAAGTAAGCGCAGCTTCAGAAAGCCTGCCATCTTTGATTCCACCAGCCACCATTTCGGTGCGAGTCCAACCTGGCGCAACTGCATTTACTCGGATATCGCGGTCAGCCCATTCCAAACCAAGTGTTCGCGTTAGACCTTCGAGACCGGCTTTTGCTGCGGTGTACCCAGCGCGACCTGCAATTCCAACGCTGCCGGCGATTGATCCGACATTGACAATCGTGGCACCTTTTGCTTTTTCTAAATCTGAAAAAGCAGCTTGGCTGCATCTAAAAACTCCGCTGAGGTCCGTGTCGATAACGGTTTCCCAGTCTGCTTCACTCAAGACCTCAGACTCATCGCGAATGATTACACCAGCACAGTTGATTAGGGAATCAAGTGAGTTGAATTCACTTCGAACCTCAGCCAGCACTGCATCAATCGATGCACGATCTCGAACGTCCATAACTTTTCCAACCGCTTTGCCTGGACCTGATGTTAGGCCAGCCACTGCACTTGAGATTGCTTCAGCGTCGCGCCCTGTAATTACTACATTCCAACCGTCGCGCATTAATTCTTGGCTAATAGCTAAGCCAATCCCTTTTGCGCCGCCTGTGATTAATGCAGTTTTCATGCCGATCTACTTGCGGTAAGTGCGAACGACGAATGGAGCCATTTCAATTTCTGGGGTTCGACCAGCAATGATGTCGACAATTGCAGCACTGGAACCACTTGCCATTGTCCATCCCATGTGACCGTGACCGGTGTTGTAGAACAAGTTCTTGTGCTTCTTACCCTTACCAATAATTGGCGGACCATCTGGAGTCATTGGGCGTAATCCAGCAGTCATTGAGCCACCATCCCAATCAGCACCTTCTGGCCATAATTCTTTCGCAGTATTTCGAATGGCCTCAAAGTCTTCTGGCTTATGTGAGGTATCGAATCCAGAGAACTGAGCGGTCGATGACATGCGAAGTTGATCACCCATAGGAGACCAGGCAACCAAAGTCTTTTCATCTACGCCACCAAGTTCAGGTGCTTTTGATTTGTCCTTGATGTCGAAAGTCATCGAGAAGCCCTTTGCTGGATAGACCGGCAGGTCTTGTCCAACAGTGCGAGAAAGCTTTGGACTCCAAACTCCCATTGCAAGTACGTAGTTGTCCGCAGTTAACAGACCTTGATCTGTTTGCAAGCCGGTGATGCGATCGCCATCTGCGACGAATGACTTAGCAGTAACGCCAAGTTTGAATTCAACACCTTTGCTAATCAATAGTTCAGTTAGTTTGCGAGTGAATAATTCAGAATTTCCACTGCCATCGTTTGGAGCATGAATTGCGCCAGCAAGTTGAACTGTGGCATTGCCAAACGCTGGATCGACTGCCGCCAAACCCTTCATATCTAACTGTTCAAGTTTTTGACCATTGTCAGTAAGTAGTTTCATCTTGCCCATACCAAGTTCAAGTTCTGCCGCATCGCGATACAGGTACAACAAACCTTTATCGACGCCTTGGTAATCGATTCCCTCAGCAAGTGCAATTTCATCAAGCTTTGATTGGCTGTAATCACACAAGTGCATTTTTGCCAAGGTGTTAATGGCAGCACGCTCGCTTGTGCACTCGCGCATGAACTGTAAACCCCACCAGAGGAATCTTGGATTCAATGTTGGCTTCACTCGAATTGAAGTCTTTTCGCCGAATAAAGATTTAACGAGCATTTTTGGCGCTGCTGGAGATGCCCAAGCAAAGCAATGACCTGGTGCAATCAAACCTGCGTTTACGGCAGTTGCTTCAGATGCAACTTTGGTCGCTTTGTCTACGACAACAACTTCGTGACCTTCTTTATATAAGTAGTAAGCAGTAGTCACACCGACTACGCCGCCACCAACAACAATTGTGCGCACCAGAACTCCTTGTGATTTAACTAGAGACAGTCTTTCAGCAAATTCCCTGATAGTCATGGGGAACGGTTGCGTTATATACATAAGTTATGAAATTGGCCCAGTCAAAGACTGGAAGGCCAGTGGCCTCTTCAATCGCCTTACTGTAAGGCGGCAGGTCACTGCATTCCAACATAAATGCCCGAATCTTTGGATCGCGCTTGATTGCATCCTTAGCCGCTAGAACCGCTTCCGCTCGCATTTTGTCTTCATCGAGTGTGCCCAGTTCCTTCAAAATTACGTCATTGAAGTGCGAGTAAGTTTCCATACCTTGCACAGTCAATCTCGAGCTATCACTGATGCCAGCGCCGGCAAGAAGTTCGTCTGTAAGTGAGGCTGAGTTTGCAGTCAGAATTGCAATGTGATGCTGCGGGCCATACATGTTTAGCAACATTGGAATTTGTACCAAGCTAGTTAGAAAAACTGGAATGCTGACTTGGCTGGCTACTGCCTCTTGAAACGAAGCCATAAAGCCACAGTTTCCTGTGATTGCGCGAACACCTTCAGCTTCTAACTTCTTTGCAGCATCGATCATGATCTGCGCGTAGCTATCGCCGTTTCCACGGAGTACATCTGCACCTGAAACTCCAGCAACTGATTCGTATCGCACAGGAAAAGGGAAAGTTCCTGCGTTGTTCAAATCACCTGGAATAAATGGGATGTGCCATTCGGCGCAAAGCATCCCGATGGCGTACCCGTAGGCAACTTGGCCAGCTCTAGCTTTGTAGATCATCCATTCCCCTGTTAACTCAAGTGTTGTATAAATCTGCATTCATTACTGTATGCACTAATCATTCTTTGCCTAGAAAGTCCCTAAGTCAAGCCTGTTTTGCCACTTGCCAATGCTGGGCGCAGCGTGGAAGAGTGCTTTCATGAGCGAATCGCGGTTTTTGCCGAACTTTGAGCCGATCGCTCCTTTTAGCCGATTAACCGATTCGGGAATCCTGGACTCTGGTGAATCGCCAATGTCTGATGATGCCGTTATCGAGGCACTTCGATACATGATGCTGACGCGAGTGTTTGATGACAAAGCAACCAGCATGCAACGGCAAGGACGCTTTGGAACTTTTTCGTCAGTGCGTGGTCAAGAGGCATCAGTAGTCGGCGCAGCCACCGCACTTGATCCAACTAAAGATTGGATCGTTCCGCAGTATCGAGAATTCCCAGCTTTGATTCGTCACGGTTATCCAATTGAAAACTTTGCGCTGTATTTCATGGGTAATCCAAAAGGTGGCACGATTCCGTCAAATGTGAATATGTTACCAATGCAAATTTCGTTAGCCGCTCAGATTCCACAAGCAACCGGATTAGCTTGGGGATTAAAGATGCAAGGTGGCGATGGTGTCGTAATAACTTTCTTTGGCGATGGCGCATCGTCTGAAGGAGACTTTCACGAGAGTTTAAATCTTGCTGGAATTATGAAAGCGCCTGTTATCTTCTTTTTGCAAAATAATGGCTGGGCAATTTCAACACCACGCGAAAATCAAACCGCAGCTCGGTCATTTGCTGAACGTGCCATTGGTTACGGCGTTGAAGGCGTAATGGTTGATGGCAACGATTTGCTGGCAGTCCATGAAGTAACTACCCAAGCAGTTGCTAAAGCACGCGCAGGCGGCGGACCAACCTTGATCGAATCTGTTACTTATCGAACTGGTGCGCATAACACCGCCGATGATCCAACGCGATACATAGATCAACAAGAACTTGAAAAGTGGCAACAAAAAGATCCGGTTGAACGCGTTAAGAACTACTTACGTAGCCGTGGCATCTGGAATGAAAATCTTGAACAAGAATTGCTGGATAGTTGCGCAGCACAAATTGATGCGGCAATGGAAAGTGCGCGCAACACTCCGCTTGCAACAAGTGATGCGTTATTTAATCACGTGTATGCCGAGCCACCGCAACGCATGTTGGATCAAAAGCGCGATTGGGCAATTCGAAATGGTGATGCTCAATGAGCGAAAAGACCATGATCGAAGCAATTCGCGAATGTCTTGGCCAAGAGATGGAAGCCGATAATCGCGTTGTTGTAATCGGTGAAGACGTCGGTGTTCTTGGTGGCGTATTTCGCGCAACAGATGGCTTACAGGCGCGCTTTGGAAAAGATCGCGTCGTTGACATGCCACTTGCTGAAGGCGTAATTGTTGGATCTGGAATTGGTCTAGCAATGAGTGGTTTGCGTCCGGTTATTGAATTACAGTTCCTGGGTTTTGGCCATCAAGCGTTTCATCAAATTGGTCAGCAAGTTGCCCGCCTGCGTTACCGCTCACAAGGACGGCACTCACTGCCACTTGTAATTCGTTCGCCATTTGGTGGCGGCGTTCGTACTCCCGAACTTCACTCCGATGCGTTTGAAGCTTTCTACACCCACACACCTGGCTTGAAAGTCGTTGCGCCAGCAACGGCTTACGATGCAAAAGGCTTACTTGCGGCCGCGATGGAATCAGATGATCCCGTGCTTTACCTAGAACCCCTAAAGGGTTATCGCTTAACAAAAGATGAAGTGCCAGACGAACGTTACACAGTTCCACTTGGAAAACTTCGGGTAGCTAGAGCAGGAGCTGACGTAACTCTAATTGCTTGGTCTGCAGCGGTAAACGTTGCAGAACGTGCAGCTGAAGAACTTTCTGAACAAGGAATCAGTGTTGAAGTCCTTGATCTACGTTCGTTAAATCCACTTGATATTGATGGCGTCTCTGAATCTGTTGCAAAGACAGGTCGAGTAGCGATACTGCATGAAGCACCGCTTACTGGTGGTTTCGGTGGAGAACTGGTTGCAACAATTCAGCAAGAGTGCTTCTACAGTTTGGAAGCACCAATTATTCGAATCTCGGCACCTGACACTCCATACCCACTTGGTGGCGTTGAAGATTTATACATTCCAGATGTTGATCGAGTAGTTGCCGAAGTTGCAGCATTGGCAAAGGCATCTGCATGAGCAACATAATCGACTACAAACTTGCCGACGTCGGCGAAGGTATTGCCGAAGCTGAAGTTATCGAGTGGCTAGTCGCTGTTGGTGACGCAGTAAAAGAAGATCAACCAGTTGTAGTTGTCGAAACCGACAAATCCCAAATTGAAATCCCTGCACCTGTAACTGGAATTGTGAAATCACTCGGTGCAAAAGTTGGCGATGTTTTAGCCGTTGGTTCTAACTTGATGCAGATTGAAGCAACCGGTGCTGTTTCAAAAGATATCGCAGCGCACGCATCGGTGCCGGCTGCCGAAGTAAAACTAACTTCAAAATCTGCGTCTACACCAGCCCGGGCAACAAATGTGCGTCCTCTTGCTAGCCCAAGTACGCGAAAGCTTGCAGCCTCACTTGGAATTGCACTCGAGTCCATATCTGGATCAGGACCAAATGGTCGGATCACTGCGGACGATGTAACCAATGCCAAGTCGGGTGCAAGCACTTCATCAGCTACACAAGACACGACACCATCTATTGCTCAAGCTGGTGGCAACGGCGTGACTTTGATTCAATTACGTGGCCTACGTCGACAAATCGCGACCAGCATGTCCGAAGCACTTCGCATTCCTCACATCACCGAGTTCAAAGAAATTGATGCCACTGCACTTATGGCATTGCGTACAGAACTAGCCCCACAGTTTGAAAAGGAAGGCATCAAGTTTTCAGTCACTCCACTTTTAATGCGTGCTTGTGTAATTGCGTTGCAGAATCATCCAACTTTTAACGCACGCTTTGATTCCGAGATGGGTGAGATCCGTCAGTACGACGACATCAACCTTGGTTTTGCCACAGCTACTGAAGATGGCTTAATTGTTCCGGTGATGCGCAAAGTAAACGAATTCACGGTTTCTATGTTGGCAAAGCAAACAGAACAACTTGCTGAACTTGCTAAGACTAGAAAAGCTTCATCAGATCAACTTGGCGGTGGCACGTTTACGGTTACTAACTTTGGATCATTTGGAACTTGGTTAGGCACTCCAATCATTCGCCCACCTGAGGTTGCGATTGCAGGCTTCGGCCGAATTGCCGAAAAAGTAATCCCAGTTGATGGTGTTCCAGCAGTTCGTATGGTGCTTCCGATCGTTGTTGCCGCAGATCATCGAATCAATGACGGCGCTCACCTGGGTGCATTTGTTAGTGACATCGCGAAACTTTTACTTAACCCAGAATCTTTAGTGAAGTAGGGCAGACGCTGTGGTTGTTGGAGAGATGCCATCATCGGTTGACTTGTTGGTTATAGGTGGCGGACCTGGCGGATACGTAGCTGCAATTGCTGCGGCACAACTTGGTCGCCAAGTAGTTCTAGTTGATACGCAAGGTGAAGCTGGACTTGGTGGCGTTTGTGTAAACGTTGGCTGCATTCCTTCCAAGGCACTCATTGGATTGGCTCATGCAACTCACGACATTTCTGGTTGGGGTAAGCGTGGCCTAAAAGTTGCCGGTGAACCAACAGTAGATATGAAGGAATTCCAAGTCTGGAAATCTGAAGTAGTCGGTGGTCTAAATGGTGGTGTTCGTCAACTATTAAAAATAGCAGGCGTTGAAGTGCGTCAAGGATTCTTTCGTTTTACTAGAAAAGATCAAGGCGTTTTGGAATTTGGCGAGGCTCCGCCAACACACATCCAATTTAAGAATTGCATCATCGCTACTGGTTCTCGTCCAACTGTGATTCCAGGTTTACCGCGCGATGGAAAACGAATTCTGGATTCCTCAGATGTGCTTGCTTTGGACATTTTGCCAAAATCAATCGCAGTTGTAGGTGGGGGATACATCGGAGTTGAACTTGGAACTGCACTTGCCCAACTTGGCTCGAAAGTAACCATGATTGAAGCAGCGGAAAGATTGTTGCCCGCTTTGCCATCAACTTTGGTTGCTCCAGTTGCTCGTCGCCTTGGCGAACTCGGTGTGGATGTTCGAATCAACACCAAGGTAGTCAGCGATAACGGAAAGTCGCTCACGGTTACAACTGATGGAGTCGAAAGTGCAATCGATATTGATTACGTAGTTGTTGCAA
>CAIYGJ010000199.1 GCA_903925705.1 uncultured Actinomycetes bacterium
CCAATTGATGCTCTCATCATCGGTTCGATAGATGAGGACTCTAAGAGTTCTGGGAAGCACAGCGCTTCCTAGTACACCGCCTGGGAAATCAGGTATGAAGAACAGTAATAACCGAAAGCAAACAACCGTTTGCAATCACAAATAGGAGAAAGATATGTCAAGCAACGCACTGGGCTTGATCGAGACTAAGGGATATGTAGCCGCTGTAGCTGCTGCAGATGCCATGGTTAAGGCAGCCAATGTAACTATTGTTGCGCGTGAAGAAGTTGGCGACGGCCTTGTGGCTGTAGTCATCGTGGGTGATGTCGGCGCAGTTAAAGCTGCAACCGACGCAGGTGCCGAAGCAGTTAACCAAGTTGGCGAACTAGTTTCACAGCACGTGATTCCACGTCCACATGCAGAACTAAGTAAGTACTTCAAAGTAGGCGAGTCCGCGTGAGTGCGGGCCCGCTCGTAGCGGGGCCCGAACTTCGCGTCTACTTGCTTGTTGAAGATCTTCAGCAGCAATTTGCTGCTTACATGAGCACACCGACGCGAGCCCGGGGTTACCCGCCTTACGGTGGCCAGCATTCGCTGATCATTGAGGTGGCACCCGGGCTTGCGATCGAGCGAGTAATTGATTTAGCGCTGAAGTCGGTACCTGAAGTTGAGCCTGGCATTTTGTTCGTAGAACGCCAGTTTGGTGTCCTAGAAGTTCATGCTTCCGACATTGAACTCGTTAAGCGTGCAGGTCAGGCGATCCTTGATGGCATTAAGGCATCTGCTGCCGATCAATTGCGTCCGCGGATTCTTTACAGCGACATCATTGAAAACATAACTGATCAGCACGCCATCATTCTCAATCGAAATCGGCAAGCCTCAATGGTTATGCCTGGTGAATCCTTGTTGGTTTATGAAATGACACCAGCATTGTTTGCAACTGTGGCAGCTAATGAAGCTGAAAAAGTTGCGCCAGACGTGACTTTGGTTGATGTTCAAATGATTGGTGCTGCAGGACGGGTTTACATGAGTGGCTCAACCGAAAGTGTCACTAAAGCTCGCGATGCAATAACTAAGGCTCTTGAGTCTGTAGTTGGACGAGATCAAGGTTAAACATTTTTCTTCCCCGAAAGTGACATAACCATTTGGCAATTAGGCCAAAATAAGGATGTTGGCAGGAGAGTTAAATGAGTGGGTATTCAAACGAACCTGCAAAGTTGCATGAGTTCGCGGTAGATGCGGTTGCGAAGTTTGGGTATCCAAAAGATTCCAAGATTTCGCTGCTGAACATTTCAGAGAATGCCACTTTTAAGGTCACTGATAGCACTTCCGGGATTGACACGATTTTGCGGATCCATCGGCCGTTTTATCACACGAAACAAGCGATCCAAAGTGAGTTGGACTGGGTGGAGGCACTGCGCGAAGTCCAGCTTGTTAGAACACCGGCTGTCTTGCCATCAGGTTCAGGCGAGCAAGTAACTCTTGCTGAGGATTCCACCGGTGAACAACGCCATGCTGTCATGTTTGAATTCATGCCCGGCGTGGAACCAACCGAAGATCGGTTAGTTGATGACTTCAAAACCCTTGGCGCAATAACTGCGCGACTCCATGACCATGCAAAACAATGGAGTTCACCAAGTCATTTTTCGAGGTTCACTTGGGATTTTCAAACAGCGCTTGGCCCCAACGGACATTGGGGATCTTGGCGTGACGGACTTGCAATGGGACCAAGTGAACTTGAAATTCTTGGCAGACTTTCTGACACCCTCAACACTCGTTTGGAAAGATTTGGAAAGAGCAAAGATCGATTCGGTCTTGTGCATGCTGATATGCGGCTAGCCAATTTATTGGTCGCAGGTAGCGACGTTACCGTTATCGATTTTGATGACTGCGGGCTTAGCTGGTTCATGTATGACTTGGGTTCATCCGTGTCGTTCATCGAAGACCATCCATTGATCCCTGATATGACCGCATCCTGGGTAGATGGCTACCGCAGCGTTGCGGAATTGAGCAGCGAAGAGGAAGCAGAACTTCCAACATTTATTATGTTCCGCCGCCTGCTGTTGGTGGCATGGGTTGGTTCGCATCAAGACACTGATACCGGTAAAGAAATGGGATCCAACTTCACCAAAGTTAGTTGTGAATTGGCCGAAAACTACCTATCAAAGTTTGCATAATAAGAAGAACCTTCGATAACTCGTTAGGAAACTAGGAGAGAGCATGTTTACTTCAATAAGTGGGTATTCCGTAATTGTTACTGGCGGCACTAAAGGCATCGGTAAAGGCATTGCCCGCGTGTTTGCAAAAGCTGGAGCAAATGTCCTGATTACTGGTCGCGACGAGGCGAGCGCTATGTCGGCCTGTTCAGAATTGACGGCATTGGGTGGCGGAACAGTTACCTACTTATTGGCCGAAGTAAGCAGCAAAGCAGATTGCGATCGCGTTGCAGCAACTGCGATTGAACGCAATGGTGGCATAGATGTTCTCTGCGCGAATGCGGGAATTTTTCCAGATTCCAAATTGGCAACAATGTCTGAGGCTGACATGGATTTAGTTTTTGGAACAAACGTGAAAGGAACAATGCTTTCCGTGCAAGCTTGCTTACCTGCATTAGAGAAGTCCGGTCACGGTCGAATAGTTCTGACGTCTTCTATTACCGGTCCAATTACCGGTTTTCCAGGCTGGTCTCATTACGGTGCTAGCAAAGCCGCTCAACTTGGATTTATGAGAACTGCTGCTATTGAACTTGCGCCTAAAGGCATAACGGTGAATGCAGTGTTACCGGGAAACATTGCCACCGAAGGACTTGCGGACATGGGTCCGGAATATCGCAAGGCCATGGAAGCTTCCGTCCCACAAGGTCGTTTAGGCGAAGTTGATGACATTGGAAATGCTGCATTGTTTTTCGCAACAAAAGAAGCCGCGTATGTCACAGGACAAGCCCTAGTCATTGATGGTGGCCAGATTCTGCCAGAATCACTTGCCGCATTGGAAGCAATGTAACTGCTATCTAGTTACTGTTGAGTTGTGAGCGCAAACGAAGCTGACTTAGGTCGCACTGCTGAAGAAGTTCGTCAGCGTATCTTGGCCCAAATAAGTTCTGGCCAGTTGCGCGCGGGACAAAAACTTGGTGCCGAAAGAGATCTAGCAAGCGAATATCAAGTAAGTCGCTCTACGTTGAGACTGGCTCTCACTGCGCTAGAAGAAACTGGCGTAGTTCGTCGTTTACCTGGACGCGGTGGCGGAACTTTTGTATCTCCTGAAAAAATTGATCGAGATCTATCGCAAATTGTTGGTGTTCCTTCGTTACTTCGTGGGCAAGGTTTTACTGCAGGTACCAAATTGATTAGTGCCTCAGTTGTGCCGGCTGATGCGAAGACACAGCACGCACTGGGATTATCTGAAGGCGAACACATATTTGATGTAGTGCGAATTCGTCTTGCCGACAGCATTCCGATTTCACTTGAACATGCACGGTTTCCGGCAGAAATGTTTCCAGGTTTACTCGAACGGCCGCTTGGAAACTCACTCTATGAACTTTTAAGTAAGCATTATGAAACCACTCCAGATGAAGCTGTAGAACAAATCGACTTGGTAAATGCAACTTTGGATGAAGCCAGAATTCTTGAAGTTCCACTAGGCGCACCGCTACTCGCGGTCACCCGAACCACCAGGGATACCAAAGGTCGCAAGATTGAATATTCACACGATTTGTTCCGTGGCGATCGAACCCGAATTACGGTTCGAACAAAGGGGCGGCCAGCAACTCCTGACCAACCTGGCGAACGTGGCAGAACCGTTGAACTAAAAGAGATTTAGGGCCTAAGCGGGCTACCAGATCCCTGTTACAAGATTGGATACAATCTTCACATGGGCCCATTAGACGGAATAGTTGTTGCCGACTTCACTCGAGTTTTGGCTGGCCCATACGCAACTATGCTGCTTGGCGACATGGGCGCCACTGTAGTTAAAGTCGAACGTCCAGAAGTCGGCGACGACACGCGGCACTGGGGTCCGCCTTACGACGCAGCTGGCAGAGCCACTTACTTTGAATCGGTAAATCGTAATAAGACATCCGTTGCAATAGATATGACAAACCCAGCTGGAATTGCGGAAGCTCACGAACTCATAAAGCGCGCGGATATCGTCATCCACAATTTCCCGCTAAGTAATAGCGAAAAATTTGGCTTAGATTATGAATCCGTCAAGACTTTAAAGTCAGACGTTATTTATTGCTCAATAACCGGATTTGGATCAGGTGTTGGGGCGGCAATGCCAGGCTATGACTTACTGGTTCAGGCTATGGGTGGCTTGATGAGCGTTACTGGACCGGCACCAGGTGAACCAACAAAGGTTGGCGTCGCACTTGTAGATGTAATTACGGGAATGCATGCCACGATCGGTTTACTTGCAGCACTTAATCATCGAAATGTAACGGGCGAAGGCCAAGAAATTGAAGTGAACCTTTTATCATCTTTGCTATCCGCAATGGTGAATCAAGCCAGCTCTTATGTTTCTGGAGGTGTTGTTCCTGGAATTCTAGGAAATGCACACCCTTCAATTAGCCCATACGAGGTGTACCAAACTTCAGATCGACCAATAGTTGTTGCAGTAGGAAATGATGGACAGTTTGCAAAACTTTGCCACGAACTTGGAATTCCAGAAGTTGCAACTAATGCAAAATATGAAACTAATCCAGATCGTGTCGCTAATCGCGTTGAGTTGAATGATTTGTTGGTAAAACAATTCTTAGGTAACGGCGCCGATCATTGGTGGAAGTTACTTTCGAACGCAGGAGTTCCATGCGGTCCAATTAATTCGATTTCGGAAGCATTCGCGCTCGCTGAGTCTTTGGAATTAAATCCAATCATTACGATCGATCAAGAAGGCGAAGAACGTAAGCAAGTTGCTAACCCAATTACATTTTCAAAAACTCCAGTTCGTTACGCCGTAGCGCCACCAAGTTTGGATGAAGAATGAGTGAATCCGTAACGGCGCAAGAGACCGTATTGCGCGAACTCCGCGTACTAATTGCCTCAGGAGAACTTGAGCCCGGTCAACAGGTGATTCAGGATTCACTTGCAGCAAGTCTTGGCGTTAGTCGAGTGCCATTGCGTGAAGCTCTGAAAGTACTAGAGGGCGAAGGTCAAGTTACATATCATCCACATCGTGGTTATTTTGTTGCAGATCTAAGCGTTGAGGATTTGGTAGAGGTTTATCGAATTCGCTCACTTCTTGAAGATGAAGCAATTCGAGTTGGTGTGCCATTACTTACTGACGAAGACATTGAGTATCTCGAAGACATTTTGAATGATGTAGAAGCTGCTGCTAAATCTCAGGACGTATCAGCAGTAACGGCGGCAAACCGAAGATTTCACTTCGCACTTTTTGAAGCCAGCAATATGCCACGATTAGTGCGCCTAATTAAGAATCAATGGGATGCAACCGACGCTTATCGCGGTGTCTATTTTGCAGCAGCCACAAACCTTGCCCACATGAATCAAGAGCACCGAACGATGATTCAGGCGCTTAAGGCCAGAGACGTGGAAAAGTCCATTGCACTTCAGGCAGCCCATCGAGAAAACTCGGTATCGGTCGTTAGTCAGGTCATTAAGAAACCTTAAGCATTTTATGGTGGGGGATTTCCTTAATTTGCAAGGCTTTCGCTATTCTTACTTTGTATGACCCCACAGGAATTAGCTGGCCACATAAGGGCCGCTTTGCTGAGTGCAATTTCCAGTGGTCAGTTGAATTTGAGCACCGAGGATATTCCTACCGAAATAGTTGTTGAGCGACCAAAAAACCTAGATCATGGCGATTGGGCAACCAATGTTGCAATGCAGGTTGGTAAAAAAGCTGGGCTAAACCCCCGTGCTGCTGCAGAAATTTTGCAAGGAATTCTCCAGGAACTTCCAGGCGTTGAAGCAATCGAAATTGCCGGCCCTGGTTTTATCAACATCAGACTCTCGGCAGCAAGCCAAGGAGAGTTAGCTCGAGACATTATTGCCAAAGGAAACAACTTTGGCCGAGGTATTCAACTAGCAGGCAAGAAAATAAATGTGGAATTCATTTCAGCGAATCCAACTGGCCCGCTACATCTAGGTCATACCCGATGGGCTGCAGTTGGCGACGCGATAGCACGCGTCTTAGAAGCTGAAGGCGCAGAGTCGTCACGCGAGTTTTATGTAAACGATCTTGGCGTCCAGATGGATAAGTTTGGCTCATCAGTTAAAGCCGCAGCACTTGGTGAGCCAATTCCAGAGGATGGCTATCACGGTGCGTACATCCCAGAGTTAGCAACTCAAGTTGTGTCGCAAAATCCAGGCATCACTGACTTACTTGAACCACAACGAAGTGAAGCATTTCGAGATGCTGCTTATGCGTTGCAACTTGCCGATCAAAAACGCGTGCTTGATAACTTCAATACCCATTTTGATGTTTGGTCATCTGAAAAGTCACTGCATACCTCAGGGGCAGTTAATAGAGCGTTTGAAAAGTTGAAGTCGCAAGGACATATGTTTGTTGAAGAAGGCGCGACTTGGCTTCGCACCAGTGACTTTGATGACGATAAAGATCGCGTGCTGATAAAGGCCGATGGCGCATTGACTTACTTCGCTTCTGATACCGCTTATTACGTTGATAAGCGCAATCGAGGTTATGACCTTTGCATCTATTTGCTGGGCGCCGACCACCATGGATATGTGAATCGACTACGTGCCGTCGCAGCATGCGCTGGCGATAACCCGGATGAAAACATCCAGATCTTAATTGGGCAGATGGTAAAGATGCTCAAAAATGGTGAGGAAGTGCGCCTTTCAAAGCGAGCTGGAAACATCATCACACTTGAAGATCTTGTGGATGAAGTTGGTGTTGACGCTGCCCGCTATTCACTAATTCGGTATCCAGTTGAATCCCCGTTGGTTTTGGATCTTGACCTATTGGTCTCCAGCACAAATGACAACCCGGTTTATTATGTGCAATACGCACACGCTCGAATCGCGTCGGTAGTTAGAAATGCTGCTGAACTCGGATTGATTCCAGCCAATACTTCCGATTGGGATCCAGCAACATTTGATCCATCGCAACTAACGGATGATCGGGAAGGCGCACTGCTTGGGCTTCTGGCAGATTACCCTCGCGTAGTTGCTTCGGCAGCCGAACTTCGCGAGCCTCATCGAATTGCTAGATACATCGAGGAAGTTGCCACTAGTTACCACTCTTTCTACGCAGCTTGTCGAGTTCTGCCGCAAGGCGATGAGCCGGTAACGGAATTAAACATTGCCCGACTTTGGCTATGTGCTGCAACGCGTCAAGTTATCATCAATGGTCTCGAATTGCTGGGTGTTAGCGCACCCGACAGGATGTAATCATGGCTTCTGACCTAAACCCAATGATTTGGCCAGCATCTGCAACTCGAAATAGCCAGGACGAAATTTCTATTGGTGACATTGCTGTTACTGATCTTGCAAAACAATATGGAACGCCGCTTTATGTTTTTGACGAAGCCGATGTTCGAAAGCGCGCTCGAGATTATGTTTCAGCATTTACAGTTTCAGACATTGAAACCAGCGTTCACTACGCAGGCAAGGCTTTCATAACAACAAAAGTTGCGCAATGGGTAAACGAAGAAGGCCTTGGCATTGACGTGGCAAGTGTTGGTGAACTAGAAGTCGCCCTGCGTGCTGGTATTTCGCCAAATCAGATTGTTATGCATGGTAACAACAAAAGTGTCAAGGATTTAGAACGCGCAGTTGAAGTTGGTGTCGGCCGCGTGGTTATCGACAGTTTGATTGAAATTGAACGTTTGAATACGGTGGCTGCAACAGCCGGAATAGTTCAGCAGGTATTGCTACGACTAACCGTTGGCGTGGAAGCGCATACTCACGAAGCCATTTCGACAGCGCATGAAGATCAAAAGTTCGGTCTTTCGGTTGCATCTGGAATGGCAATGGCAGCTGTCGATAATGTTTTGGAATGCGACGCACTTTCGTTAGCAGGACTTCACTCACACATCGGTTCCCAGATTTTTGATGCCACAGGTTTTGAATTGGCTACCCATCGGGTAGTTGATTTTGCTGTTCAAGTTAAAGAACGCCATGGAATTTCCGTTAGCGAACTCGACGTTGGTGGCGGCATGGGGATTGCCTATGTCGAGGGCGATGACCCACTTGATGTAGCCACTATGGCTAAATCGATCTTGGATATTGTTCGTACCGAGTGCGCTCGCGTACATATTTCGGTTCCAAAAATTAGCGTTGAACCAGGCCGCGCAATCATTGGCAATCCTGGAATCACACTTTATGAAGTGGGAACTGTTAAGCCAGTTGAACTAGATAGCGGTATCACTCGTAACTACATTTCTGTCGATGGTGGCATGAGTGACAACATTCGAACCGCGCTTTATGACGCGCAATACACTGCCGTGATTGCTAATCGCACATCTACCGCCAAGCTAGTTCCTTCACGAGTAGTGGGTAAGCATTGTGAAAGTGGAGATATCGTTGTTCGAGATATCGAGCTACCAGCAGACACTCGACCTGGCGATTTGATCGCAGTGGCAGCAACTGGAGCGTATTGCAGATCCATGGCAAGTAACTACAACCACATGCCACGACCTGCAGCCGTAAGTGTTTCCAATGGAACTTCTCAGGTATTACTTCGCAGAGAAACTATTGAAGATTTACTTGCCTTCGACGCAGGAGTTAATTAACTTTTTCTTTTTCAATTGATCGAACGAGCAATCGATTGAATTCAAAAATTGCAGTTGCAACCATTAGCGCTGCTCCTAAGAACAACAATCCACGCAATGCAACTTGGGTGTTAATAACGATGAATGCACCTAGCGCTACAAAAATGATCGCACGCGCAAATGAAACCCAGACATTTGCTGGACGAGCCCAAATCTTGTTCCAAGTTTTTGCGACTTCATTTGGGACGTCAACATCTGGTAACACCCCACCAAGCAAGGTGTAAGCCATTCCGCCTGCAACGATCAAAATCGCGGCTGGGACCCAGAAGGCTGCATCAAATTGATTCCAAGTTGCAATCAGATAAACGCCAATGTTTGCATCGCGCCCAAATATATTTGAGGCAATCCAAGCAACACCGCTGATTCCGGCAATGATGCCTCCAGAAATCATTACGGACTTAGCAACGCGTTGCGCACCTTGACGACGATAAGGCGCGAGCAGAATAACGACTAAGAAAATCACCGCTGCCGCAATAGGCAATGCAACTGCAAGCGTGTCAGAAATCTTCAAAACTTTTTGCAAGCTATTAATTGTTGCCAAAATGCTTCCTGCTGGTGGTTCAAGACTCAATTCAGCAATCGGTGCAATACCAAGCTGCGGCGCAAACATGTTTACTTTTTCAATCGCAGTATTTGCGGTATCAGTAAATTCAAGTTTCAGCGACTGGCCTTTCACAAATGCGTCCCGCAACTTAACTGCTGCGCCACGAATTGGCTCGGAAAGTGCATCGCTTGCCAGAATCTTTGATGCAGCATTTTCGATTACCGGACGAAATGGCGCAGCATTTGGCGCCTTTTCAATAACCACGTCAGTCAACTGGACGCTCATTTTGGCAATCACGGCTGGATCATGGCGAATGCTTTCGATATGGTCAGCTAACTTCGGGCCATTGAGCAGATTGTTGTTGACGATGCCAGCGAAAGCGCCAAGTGTTAGGGCAAAAGTGCCCAGAATTATTAGCACTTTGGAGAGCATGACAAAAGACTTGGAATTTCTCATTTATTACCCCGTTGTTAGAAATCTTGATTAAAGCCTAATGATCAAACACACCAAATCTCTTCTTTTGGCTTGTTTCAAGGGTTTCTGCCAGACTTAGACCACACAGGAGCAACGGTTTTAACCAGTTCTTGCACAGTATTAATGCGCGCTATTGATAAGCACCATAAATAAGGAGAAGAAATGGGTTCCCCGCTAACAGTTGCACTACTTGGTGGCGGAACTGTGGGCGCATCCGTTGCCCAGTTGATTTCTGAAAGCGCCGATGATTTAACCGCCCGAATCGGTCGGGAACTTAAGTTAACTGGAATTGCAGTTCGTGATGCATCTAAACCGCGTCCCGGTGTTGACTCCAAACTTCTAACTGAAGATGCTGCCGGGCTTGCGGCATCCGGCGCCGACATTGTCATTGAAGTAATTGGCGGAATTGAACCAGCAAAAACTTTAATTGAATCTGCGATTGCGCATGGTTCATCAATCGTTACTGCAAACAAAGCGTTGCTAGCTGCTCACGGCGCGCACCTTCATAAGTTGGCCGAGGAAGCTGGCGTTGATCTTTACTATGAAGCAGCAGTAGCTGGCGCAATTCCGTTACTTCGCCCATTGCGCGAATCCTTAGCAGGCGACAAGGTCACTAAGATTCTGGGAATCGTTAATGGCACAACAAATTTCATTTTGTCGAAAATGTATAACGATGGTGCCGACTATTCCGTAGTTCTCAAAGAAGCCCAAGACCTCGGTTATGCCGAAGCAGATCCAACTGCAGATGTCGAAGGATTCGATAGCGCTGCAAAAGCTGCAATTCTTGCTGGATTGGCATTTCACACAAACGTAACTTCTGATGATGTTTATCGCGAAGGCATGACAAAAGTTACTGCTGATGACATTGCAGCTGCCAAGTCACTTGGTTACGTAATCAAATTGCTTGCCATCGCAGAGCTAACCGATGATGACAAGGGTGTAATTGTCCGGGTCCATCCAGCCATGATTCCTTTGACGCATCCTTTGGCAAGTGTCCGAGATGCATTCAACGCAGTTTTTGTTGAAGCTGATGCTGCCGGCCAGGTTATGTTCTATGGCCGCGGCGCCGG
>CAIYGJ010000200.1 GCA_903925705.1 uncultured Actinomycetes bacterium
ACTAAGTTGCCTTTAGGCGGCATGGCAGATTGCCCGAGCGGCCAATGGGAGCGGACTGTAAATCCGTCGCGAAAGCTACAGTGGTTCGAACCCACTATCTGCCACCAGAAAGCGCTGGATCCGACGGGATCTAGCGCTTTCTTTGTTTTGTAACTTATTTCGAATCGATTGCGAGAACTGTCTCAACCAAAACTTGAGCACCATCGGCTGCCCACTCTTGAGTGATCGCCTCGTTCTCTGCGTGGCTGATTCCTTTATCGCATGGAATGAAGATCATCGTGGTTGGCACAACTGCGGAAAGTTGGCAGGCATCGTGGCCAGCACCTGAAATCATTCGCTTGGACGTTTTGCCACAAGCAGCAGAAGCTTGCTCAACTATGTCAATAAGTTCAGGCGTGAAGTTGATAGTTGCAGAATCGAGTTCCTGTTTGCTGGCTACTTCAACACCGTACTTTGACTCAATTTCTGCTAGCGCATTATTTAGCGAAGCCGTCATGACATCTAGAACTGCAACCTCTGGATTGCGGAACTCGACCATCAATTCAACGTGACCAGGGATCACGTTAGGGGAGTTAGGTGTGACAATTATGTGACCTACCGTTGCTCGGCCAGTCAAAGGCTGATCTAAGCCGATTTGCTGAACTGACTTAATCAGATGGGAAGCGGCAACCAAGGCATCGCGACGAGTTTCCATCGGATAAGTTCCCGTGTGACCAGACTGGCCGGTGATTCCGATTCGAAACCAGCGCATCCCTTGCACTAACGTAACGACACCAATCTGCAAATTCTCGTCCTGCAGAATTGGGCCTTGTTCGATGTGAATTTCTACGTAGGCCTGGTGCTCGCTTGGGGACACGATGTCAGTTCCGGCGTAACCAATCTCAGTTAGAGAATCTCCAAGTTGTTTTCCATTAACATCTTTACGAACTAGCAATTCATCAGCGGTAAATTTTCCCGCAAAGTAGGCAGCACCCATCATGGCTGGTGCAAATCGGGCACCTTCTTCATTGGTCCAAACCGCAACTTCGATTGCATGTTTTGTTTCAGTTTTAGATTCGTGAAGCACTCGAAGTAATTCCAAGCCTGCCATCACGCCATAAATGCCGTCATACTTGCCACCAAGTGGTTGGGAATCTAAATGCGATCCAATCAGAATTGCTTTTGCATTTGCATCGGTTCCAGCCCGACGCATAAAAGTATTCCCAAGCGCATCGATACGAACTACGCAACCTAGCTCATGAGCTGCAGCAACTACATAGTCACGAGCTTGGCCATCTTCTTTGGAGGCGGCCAAGCGATGAAGTCCGCCTGCAGGTGTTTCGCCAAAGAGCGAAATTTCGTCAAGAGATTTCCAAAGTCGAACTGAATCAATCTGTGGACTTGTCATGCCTTGGCTTTACGTACGTAATGGAAATCGCAATGTGAATCGCCACCCATGATGGTTTTGGTGCGAGTGATTTCGATTGTTGGATCGTAACCAACAATGAACTCAAAATCGCGAGTGCAGGAAAGTAGATTTCCAATTTCTGCCAAGCCCATTTCCTGATACATCTCGGCGTAGGCACAGCGCTTAACTTCGTAGGTGTAAACCTCTTCAGACTCTTCAATAACATCGGTGACTAGTGCGTCATCCTTTTTCCAAAGGTCTTGGATAGCGATAAAAGTCAACAAGTTCGCACCATCAGGTTCACTTGCGGCAAACCGAGCACCAGCCTTATGGGCATCTTCGGTAATAGCTTCCCGAATAATGTCCGAAGCTCGTTCCTGACCCAATTCACGTTTCATAATTTGATAAATCGGAGAGATGATGTTTGCCTCGATCCGGCGGCGCTGCAAAATGCCCAATTGATCGTCTTGATCTTGGACCGATACGCTCAAATTTTCTTGAGATGAAGCCACGAGGTTCTCCTGATTTTCGAAGGTTTTAATAATCGTAGTATTCATGCGGAAATTGGCTATGCCAAGATTTTGCAAGAGGCTTCACGGCAATGCCATTCCGGCTCAATTTCCCTGTAACGGCAGGTATTCGATACGCTAACGGGGCGCAGAAATGCGTATCTAGAAGAAAAGACTGGCCCCCTTGGCACAGTGGTAGCGCACTTCCTTGGTAAGGAAGAGGTCGTCAGTTCGATTCTGACAGGGGGCTCGAAGGCCGTGTTTACGCACGGTTTTAAGCCGGGGTAGCTCAGCTTGGTAGAGCAAGCGGCTCATAATCGCTGTGTCGCCGGTTCAAGTCCGGCCCTCGGTACGTAAAGGCAAGACCAGTTACACACCACGTGTAGCTGCTCAAACGAAAGGCAAGACCATGGAACGTAACGACGTTCGTCCAAAGATTACTTTGGCATGCGAAGACTGCAAAGAACGCAACTACATCTCGCGCAAGAATCGCCGTAACGA
>CAIYGJ010000201.1 GCA_903925705.1 uncultured Actinomycetes bacterium
AAATTTACTAAGGATCAGGGCTTGCACTTCGACCTTTTGTCGGATGAAGATCTTGGTGTTCACAAGGCCTATGGCGCGTACGGACTGAAGAAGATGTATGGGCGCGAATATGAAGGCGTGCTTCGTTCAACTTTTGTTTTGGATGAAAAGGGTGTTGTTGAGTTGGCTTTATATAACGTGAAGGCAACCGGGCACGTTGCCATGCTAAAAAAGCAACTGGGCCTCGTTTGATGTGAACGGGAGGATTGATTTGAAAAAGTTGATCTTCCCGAGCAAAACGTTTGCGTCTTGGCTTTTGGCTTCTCTGCTAACAATTGCATCTGCAACTAGCGCTATGGCTGATCCACCTCAAGATTCAGCTGCACCCTGGTTGAATAGAGTTAGCGCGAGTTCCATTTCAATCACCGATCTGCAGAGTAAAACAATAACTTACCGGGCTAATTTCAGCGACGATCGCTATGTTCAAAGTGCGACATGTCAGCTAAATCTGGGTTCAAGAGCTACTTCTTTGGTGGCGTTCAAAAAGGTTAGTGGGACGCACCTCAACGGACAGTGGGAATGCAAAGTACCGTTCGGTAAAAGAAGTAGCATTGGCGACTGGCATCTTTCTATTGCAGTATTTGACTCGTCTGGACATCAAAGCAATTACAAGGCATTAACTTCGGATACTTTTGAACATTCCACTAATATTTCTGGCGCCAAACTTGCTATTGAGAAATTGTCGGGTGGGTATTTCACAGTGAATGACTCACGTCAGAAAAAGCCGACAATGAAATTAAGCCACCGCTTCGCCTTGACCGGAGAGTTTGGTGTTGGAGGATATGCGCAAATATGGCCAGCTAGTTTGCCCAACAAAATTTTGACCGTTGCTTGGTTTGCCGATGGTGAACTTATCCCAAATGAATCAGGAACTCGGCTGAACCTTGGAGTCAACCTTGTTGGCAAAACAATTAGCACTCGAGTGCAAATAGTGGCATCTGGTTTCCGCCCAAAAATGGTGGATATTCTTGCTACTTATCCTGTTGGTTCAGCGATCGCCGATAATAATTCAAGTGCTGGTTGGATTTATCCAGATGGGGTTCAACACAACTTGTTTCGTCCCTTCTGTTTTGAGCCACAGGCAAAATCTTCATTGGGAACCGCTCGGGTTGGTTGGAATGTCGAAACCTATTGTCCTTTTACAAGTTCATCAGGATTCGGGTTTCAAACTGGCAAGAAGATTTATTGGTATAGCAATGAAAACCCAGAGGAGATAACCACCCAGGGTACCTATCGGATTAGATCAAGCAACGTCAACCGCAATCTATACATGGTTTACGAGCAAGTTTGGGCAAATGGCTTTTGGACAGCTGGGGTCGAGAAATTTGCCAGTCAAATAAGAGCAACACTCACGTCGGTAAGACCGACACTTTCGGGAACAGTGTCAGTTGGTAAAACTCTTACTGCGAATGTGGGCAAGTGGCAAAAGGGGGCGCAGTTCACTTATCAGTGGTTTAGGGACTTTTTGCCTATCGAAGGATCCGTGAATAAATCCTTGACTGTGACTCAAGACGACTTGGGTAAACCTATAAATGTGATGGTTACGGGAGTCTTGGCTGGATACAACCCTTCGACTAGGGTTAGTCTGCCAATTTCCAGTGGAATCGTTGCCAGTCCAGATGTTCAAAGCATTTATAGTAAGGCGATTGCATCGTATGTTCCTAGTTTGAACAACACGGTTACCAACATCCACGTTTCACCAACGGTCGACCCAGTTAGCCTCATCGTAAATAGGGCCCTAATGCAGAAGGCAGCTGACTTCTGGAGCAACCAGTTTGATGGAAGTGCTGTGCGCGTAATTTTCGTGACGCCAGCTGACAGTCAAGGCACCTGGATAGATGACCTTTTTGCTGCCAATCCCACTTGGGGTGCGGCCGCAACGATTCGTCAGAAAATTGCAGTGAATGGTTGTGGCTGGGCTTACGCGAACGCTGGTTCGGTGGTGCAGTGCGTGCCAGACTCTGAAAACTTAGAAGACAACTATCGGCAGGTTATGCCGCATGAATACACGCATTTAGTTCAATATGGTTGGGACTCATACATCAATTCGCAGACCATGCCATGGATGGTTGAAGGCATGGCTAACTTCTATGGGTTGTCCTTAGGAGTTTCCTCACAATCAGGGGCTGTTCAGACCATCAACAAATCTCTAGCCGGACATGCCACTCAATGGGATATTTTCAACGGTTATGAGTGGGGTAGTTTCAAAGTGCTTTCGATCATTGGTGGGAGCGATTCGGAAGACTCCAGGCTCTTGTTTCGCAGAGGCGCAGATTTGTGGACGAACTACTTGATTGGAACACTCTTTAGCGAGTGGTCCATTAAAACAATTGGGCACGAGAAATACTCTGAATTCGTTCGAGACTTACTTAGGGCTCGAACCGAACGAACTGATTTGCTGAAAACAGACGAGATTACAGAGCGATATTATGGCTTCACTCTGGATGAACTAAGTTTTGCGGTGGCACCATATTTTGAACAGCGCGCCATGCAGTTAAAGGCCGCCTGGTCCAAGTAGCAGGCGTGTTTATTCTTCGGAAAAAATAACGTGCACTGGTTTGGAGAATAGGAGAAGTGCGGTTGTTCCAGACACCGCAAAGATGCTTATGCCTAACCACAGGATTCCGCTCTTGCCGTCGATGGTTCCCCAACCAAGACTGATCTGAAGGAACTGCCAGAAGATGAGAGCGGAGCGGCCCCAGCGCTTTAGGTCGTAGAGGGCTTTGGTGGCGGAGGCTAGAAAGACCGTGGTTCCAATCATGAGTGCAACGATGGCGGCGAGGATAGGCAGGTCGTTTGCCTGGTTGGTTATTAGGCCATAGCCGAAGTAGCTGGTTACTGCTGCGGATGTGAGAACTTCTAGCGCAACCAAGATTAGGGCGAGGTTCAGCTGAATCGGTTTGGGGCTGGGCATGCGCTCGTCCTAAGAAATTGGGTCTTGATTAGTGGTTG